>NZ_CVTH01000070.1:0-24391 GCF_900005955.1 Pseudomonas sp. 8 R 14
TAGCGATTCATCAGGCGTCCCGTGTCACGCGCAGGATTTCTTCGGGCGCGGTGGCGCCGCTGCGCACCCAGCGCTCGCCGTCTTCACGCATGCTGAACATCCCCGCACGCCGCGCCGCCACGCGCAGATCCTGCTCGCCGGCGCCCTGGTGGATCAGGCTGCGCACCTCGTCGTCGACGCAAAACAATTCATGGATACCGGTCCGCCCGCTGTAGCCGATCTGGTTGCACTGCGCGCAGCCCACCGGGCGCCAGGTGCCGGGCGCGGCCGGGTCTTCCTGTTTGCAATGCGGGCACAGGCGGCGGACCAGGCGTTGCGCCAGCACGCCCAGCAGTGACGAGGCCAGCAGGAACGGCTCGACGCCCATATCGATCAGGCGGTTGACCGCCGACACCGCATCGTTGGTGTGCAGGGTCGCCAGCACCAAGTGCCCGGTGAGCGAGGCCTGCACCGCGATTTGCGCGGTCTCCAGGTCGCGGATTTCACCGATCATGATGATGTCCGGGTCCTGACGCAGGATCGCCCGCAGCGCCAGGCCGAAGGTCATGTCGATCTTGGCGTTGACCTGGATCTGGCTGATGCCCGGCAGGTCGTATTCCACCGGGTCTTCCACGGTGAGGATATTGCTGGTGCTCGCATCCAGCCGTGCCAACGCCGCGTACAGGCTGGTGGTCTTGCCGCTGCCCGTGGGCCCGGTGACCAGCACAATGCCGTGGGGCTGGCGGATCAAGGTGTCGAGGCGCGCCAGCAACTGCGGCTCCATGCCCAGGGTCTCCAGTTGCAAGCGCCCGGCCTGCTTGTCGAGCAGGCGCATCACCACCCGCTCGCCATGCCCGGTGGGCACGGTCGACACACGAATATCAATCGGCCGCCCGGCCACGCGCAGGGCGATACGCCCGTCCTGGGGCAGGCGTTTTTCGGCGATATCGAGCTGGGCCATGATCTTGATCCGCGACACCAGCGCACCATGCAGCGCCTTGCGCGGCGACACCACATCCCGCAACGTGCCGTCGACGCGGTAGCGCACCACCGAATGGCTTTCATAGGGCTCGATGTGAATATCACTGGCCTCGTCCCGCGCTGCCTGTGTGAGCAAGGCGTTGATCATACGAATCACCGGCGCGCCGTCCTGGGTGTCGAGCAGGTCGGTGATCTCGGGCATGTCCTGCATCAGGCGGTCGAGGTCGACCTCGTTTTCCGCCGCACCCACCACAGCGGCGGCGCTGCCGGTGTCGGCGTAGGCACTGGCGAGGAGGCCGTCGAGTTCGTCGTCGCGTACCTGCTCGAGGTGGGCCTGGCCGAACTGGCGCCGTACTTCGCTGATGGACCAGCCGGGGGTGGAGGGGCAGACGGTCAGCAGCATGCCGTCGTCGCCGGGGCGCAGGAGGATGCGTTGGGATTTGGCCCAGGCGTAAGGGAGAAGGCTCACAAGACATCTTCCTGACCGAGCGCGGTCCAAATGTGGGAGGGGGCTTGCTCCCGATGAGGGTGTGTCAGCCAGCCAATTTGAAACTGACCCACCGCTATCGGGAGCAAGCCCCCTCCCACATTTAGATCTCCACTCGAACTCATGGCCGTGCATTTCCAGAAACCGGCACCGCGCGAATCACCGCCCGCGGCCCCTGCTGCTGCCCACCCGGAATAGCCTTCTCCACCGCCGGCAATTGCGGCGCCTGCACATCCGGCATCGCCCAGCTGTGCTCCGGTTGCAACCCACCCTGGGCACGACGCATGAATTCATAGCGGTTCAAGGTAATGCTACGCCCCGCGCCACTGTCGCGAATAATGTAAGGCCGCAGGAACACCATCAGGTTAGTCTTGCTCACACTGCGCTTCTCATTGCGAAACAACGCCCCCAACCCCGGAATATCCGAGAGCCACGGCACCGCGTCATTGCTCTGGCTGTAGCCGTCCTGCAACAGCCCGCCCAGCACCATGATCTGCCCGTCGTCGAGCAGGATGCTGGTATCGATCGCGCGCTTGTTGGTCACCGTGCCCGCCGACACCGACGCCCGTGTGTCCACGGTGCTGACCTCCTGGTAGATATCCAGCTTCACCGTGCCGCCTTCGGAGATCTGCGGGCGTACATTCAGCTTGAGCCCCACCTCTTCGCGCTGCACGGTCTGGAACGGGTTATTGCTGGTGCCGCCGCCACCGGTCACATAGCTGCCGGTGACAAACGGAATGGTCTGCCCGACAAAAATGCTCGCGGCTTCGTTGTCCAGGGTCAGCAGGTTCGGCGTCGACAGCACATTGGTGCCGCCCTTGCTCTTCAAGGCACGGGCCAGCACCTTGAGGTCGAGCACCTTGCCGATCCCCGGAATATCCACAGTGCCATTGACCACGCCGATATTCAGGCCCTTGGGCAGCACATCAATACTGGTGGGACTGGTCGGCGTGCCCACGACACCGCTGCCGCCCAGGTTCACCCCGCCGAAGCCGCCTCGGCCCGCCAGGTTGCCGGCCTGCCATTGCACACCGAACTCGGTGGCATCGTCCTCGCCCACTTCCACGATCAGGCTTTCGATCACCACCTGGGCGCGGCGCTGGTCAAGCATGTCGATCACTTCCCGCAGGTTGCGGTACAGCGGGTCCGGCGCGGAGATCAGCAGGGTGTTGGTGGTGGCGTCGGCCTGGATGGTCACGCCGCCGGCGCTGAACGCGGTGTCCTGCTCGTTGGCGGTATTGCCATTACTGGTGCTGGTGCTGGAACCGGTGGCTTGCCCATAGCCCGACTGCACGCCACTGCCGGTGGGCGTGCCGCTGCTGTTCTGGGCATTACTCGTGCCCTGCCCGTTATTGCCATTGCCGCCCATGGCGCTGAGCTTGCCACGCCCATCATCGCTCACCCCGGAATCGCTCTCGCCGGTGAGCAGCCCGCGCAACGACTGGGCCAGCTTGGCCGCCTGGGCGTTGCGCAGGTACACCACGTGCATATTGCTGGGGTTGCTCTGGGCATTGTCGAGCTTGTAGATGAGGTTGCGTGCCAGCTCCGTACGTTCGGGGCTGCCGGAACGGATGATGATCGAGTTGGAGCGCGGGTCACCGACCACGTTGATCTTCTGGGTCTGGTCGGCGCCCTGGGTTTCCAGCAGCTCGGAAACCATGGCGGCGATGTCCACGGCAATGCCGTTCTGAATCTGCACCACATCGGTATCGATGGCGCTGGGGGTGTCGATGCCGCTGATGATCTGGGCGACCCGCGCAAGGTTTTCCGCATAGTCAGTGATGACGATGCTGTTGTTGCCGGGGTAGGCGTTGATCGGGTTGTTCGGCGACACGATGGGACGCAGCACCGGGATCAGGTTCACCGCATTTTCGTATTGCAGGCGGAAGGTGCGCGTCTGCATGCCACTGCTGCCGGCACTGTAGATCGGCCCGCCGAGCAACTTGGCATCGGCCTCCGGCACCACCTGGGCCACGCCGCCCACATCCACCACACTGAAACCCTGCATGCGCAGCGCTGCCAGCAGCATGTCGTAGGCCTGATGGGCCGGCACCTGGCCTTCGCTGACCAGGGTGAGCTTGCCCTTTACCCGAGGGTCCACCAGGAACTGCTGGCCGGTGGCACGGGACAGCGCGCGCACCACCGCCTGGATATCGGCATCGACGAAATTGAGCTGCACCGGCTGGTCACCCAGCGGGTTGCGCGCCTTGACCGGCGCCGGGGCCTGGCCACGGACGCTGTTGGTCACCGGGTGCTGGACCCGCGGTTTCGGTGCTTCGTCGCGCTGGCGATCCAGCACGGTATCGCCGCTGCGCCGGGTATCGGCCAGGGGTTGGCCAAGCTCACTGTCCACCAGTAACGGCGTGGTTGACGGGCTGCTGCACGCACTCAAGGCCAGCAACAGCAACGGCGCGGCCTTGCGAAAAGGGAGGACTGACCACTTCATGAAGCTTCCTTAGCGCCAGGCGCCTGATCCATGCGAACGGTCCCGGACACAGTGCCGGCCGAGTTATCGACGGCATCCGCAGCACGTTGCAAACGCGCCTCGGACACCTCCAGGGAAAATGAACGGGCATTGCCCAGCAGCCAGGCCACCACGGCGTCGGCCGGGGCGTTGTCGAAGGTCAGGCGCCAACCGCCGGCGTCCAGCGCCTGCACCTGGTAATGCCCTTGCAGGCCGGCACTGTCCAGGGCCTGGCGCAACGCGGCTTCGTCGGCCTGGCGCGGCGCGGCGACGTCCTGCAACAGCACCTGCAAGGCTTCGGCCTGGGCGCGCAGCCTGGGGGTTTCGGCCTGCCAGTAGTCGATCTTTTTCAACGCCGGCTGCACCAGCACCAGCCAGGTCAGCAGGCTTGCCAACACCAGCCCGGCGCCGATCAGCAGGCGTTTCTCGCGCAGGGCCAGGCCGCTCCAGAACACCTGGGCCTGGGTGCGCAGGCGCAGCCACCTATTCATCGCCGGCCTCCGTTTTTTCCGTGGCCGGCGCCGGGCCGATGCTCCAGCCCTGCTCATCGCGCATGGCGGCAAAACCGGCCTGGGCCAACGCCGCCTGCCACTCGCCCTCGGCCGCCGGGTTGCGGCTGTCGGCGAGTAACGCCAGGTGCAAGGTGCCCTGCTCAAAGTTCAGGTTATCGACGCTGCCCACCATAAAGGGCAGGTTGCTGCCCGCCAGTTGCAGCAGGCTGCTGAAGCGTTGGCCCGGGTCGGCGGCCGCGCCGCTCTGGCGCGCGGCCAACTGTTGACGGGCCTGCTGCAAGGGGTTGAGCACCACCGGTAATTCAGGAAACGCCTGGCGCACCTGTTGGTTCATCAACGCCTTGAGCCGTTGGCCTTCGTCGACCTGGCGCGCGGCATACAGGTTGAGGCCGACGGTCCAGATGGCAGCGGCCAGCGCCACACAA
This sequence comes from Pseudomonas sp. 8 R 14, assembly GCF_900005955.1. NCBI lineage: Bacteria > Pseudomonadati > Pseudomonadota > Gammaproteobacteria > Pseudomonadales > Pseudomonadaceae > Pseudomonas > Pseudomonas sp. 8 R 14. The sequence goes on from NZ_CVTH01000070.1 coordinate 4,849, forward strand.
GCCAGCGCCCTGCCCCATCCGGCACCGGAGGCTTGACCGAGGCGAGCATGCAAGCCCCAGCCAGGCACCGCGCCGCTCCAACGGTGCGCCTCCGCCACCAGCGGCACGTCGAGCACCTGCAACCCCAGCGGGTGCACAGCGCCCTGTTGCAGGCTGTCGCGGGTCAACAGATAGCCGTCGTCCAACGCCGCCGCCCCCACCGGCAACGCATAGGGCGCCGGGTACAGGCCGCGCAGCTTGAGCTGCACCTGGGCCAAGACCTGGCCCAGTCGCTCCAGCCCGGCCTTGGGCACCCAGCCCACCTGCACGCGCCCATCGCTTTCGCGCGGGCCGTGGGCCACGTGCATTTGTTCCACCGGCCCGAGGATCAGCGCCTGGGCCGCACAGGCCACCGCCGCCTGGTTTTTTGCTGCGGGCAATGGCGGCAGCTCCAGGCTGGTGAGCAGGCTGTCATGCGGGTGCAGAAAGCAGTCCACCGCCTGCCGGCTCTTGCCCAATTGCGCCAGGCTTTCCTGCCCCTCGGACACCACCACGCCACGCTCGATCCAGGCAAATTTCACCTGGCTTTCAGCACTGACCTGATCCAGCGGCGGCAAGGCAATGCGCAAGCGTTTCATACGCCCACCCGCGACCAGATCACCTTGGGCTCACGGTCTTCGGGGCGGTGCAGCAACGCGTCGATTGTCACCCGCCGGCGCTCGCGTCGCGCCTGGCCCTGGAGGCGAAACCACTCGCTGGTAATGCCCACTTGCACCGCTTCCAACTCCACCTGGGGCAAGTGCAGACGGTTGACGAAATCCCCACGGTTGATAAACCAATGCCCGTTGTCGCGCTCGGCCACCAGCCCGTGGGCCTGGGACAGGCTGAGCTGCGGCACCACCGCGCTGAGCACTTCGGCGCTGGCAGTGTTGCCGTTGACCCAGGTATTGCCGGGCAGCACGCTGACGTACGCCTGCAGGCGCTGCAACACCTCCGGGGTCAGGCCTTCGAGGCCACTGAGGTCGTCGAGGCTGCGCAGCATCGGGTATTTGGCGGGCTGCCCGTTCTGTTCATAGGAAGCAATCACCCGCTGGCTGATGCGCCGGCTCACGGCCGGGGCCACGCCCAGGGTGCGGCACAGGCGCTCGAAGCTCTGCAATTGCTCGGCGTCGGGCTGCTGGCGGTTAACCAGGTTGCGCAGGTTGAACTTGCCCTGTTCATCGTCTATCCGCCCCTCGAACACGCCGGCCTGGGCCCGCGCCCAAGGTTGGTCAAGGCGGGTCAGCACGTCCTTCTGGCGGGCTTCCCAGAGCATCTGCCGGCTGCGCTCAAGACCGCCCAGCAACAGCCATTGGCCCTGCACGCGCGACTGTTCGGCTTCCAGGCTGCGGGTGAATACGGTCTGGCGCGTGAGCATGCCGCCGGCGATCACCGCCACCACCGCCGCGATCAGCAAGGCACTGATAATCGCCATGCCGCGCTGCTTCGCCGCTGGGGGCGAATACCCTTTCATGGCGCGCCTTACAACTGCCAGGAGCCGATATCGGCATTGACGCCATCGCCATCCGGTTGGCCATCGGCGCCCAGGGAGAACACATCGACTTCACCGTTGGCGCCCGGATTGAGGTAGTGGTAAGGGTGGCCCCAAGGGTCGTTGGGCAAACGCTCGAGGTAGGCGCGCCAGTTATTGTTCTTGGCATCCGCCGGGCGTTCCACCAGCACTTTCAGGCCCTGGTTCATGCTCGGGTAAGTGCCGTGGTCGAGGCGATACAGCTTCAACGCCTGCATCAACCCGCCGATGTCCTGTTTCGCGGCGGTGGCCCGCGCCTGGTCCGGGCGATCGAGGACCTTGGGCACCACCATCGCCGCGAGGATCCCGAGGATGACCACCACCACCATGATCTCGATCAAGGTGAAGCCACGCTGGCCGCGAGGGCCTGGCAATGGGGATGTTAGGCGCGCGATATCCATCTCGACATTCCTTGGCTTGGGTACATTTCGTGGCGCAGTGTTGCAAGAACACATGTCAGTCGTATTGAAAATCCTCGGGAGTTTCGGTCGCCAATCGGTCAACTGCCGGCGCTAGTCTGCGGGCCTGTTTCCCGGCTTTGAGAACCCCATGTACGGCCGTCGCAAGGAGCAAGGTTTTACCCTGATCGAGGTGCTGGTGGCGCTGGCGATTATCGCTGTGGCGATGGCTGCTGCCATCCGCGTGGCCGGGTTGATGACCCAGGGCAACGGCCTGCTGCGGGACAAATCCATGGGGTTGCTGGCGGCGCAGAGTCGCCTGGCGGAGTTGCGCCTGGAAGGGCATTTGCGCGACGGCACAAAGACCTTCAGCTGTGACCAGGGGCGCTTGAAGCTGCGGTGCGAGCAGACCATCAGCCGCGATGGCCGCCTGTTTCAAGTCAACGTGCAGGTGCTCGACGCCAGCCACGAGGCGCCGCCGCTGGCCCGCGTGGAGACACAGGTCAGGGCCGAGTGAGCCGCGGCAAGGCCGGCCCATCGGGCAATTTGTCGAGGTTGACGCGCAGCTTCTCGCCGCCGCGCTCGATCTCGACTCCGTCGCCCTCGATGGCCGTAAGCCGCACGCCGGGGCTGAGGCGCTCGCCCAGCAGGAAACTGCGCGGCGGGCCGTCGTTGAGACTGAGGATCGCCACCGCACCGCGCGCCCCGGCCAGCACCCCAGAGACCTTGACCTGCAACGCAGCCGGCGCATTGGAAAACCATTGCAGCGCCGGGTTATCGCTGCGCGCCGCCAGCACCTGGGGCGCGGCCTGGGGCGTATGGGACTCGGCGGACGTCAGCAACAGCGGCGTCCAGACCGCCACACCGGCCAATGCCGCCAGCAACGCCACGATCTGTACACCGTGGGCCGGTGAGAAACGCAGGGTAAATGCCATGGGAAGGACCTCCTGTTTGTCCATGGCACCAGCCTACAGGCCAATTCGCACGTTTTTATTTCACAAGCTCACCAGCTTTCGAGGGGCCTACCGATGAAACAGCAAGGCTTCACCCTGATCGAGTTGATGGTGGTGCTGGTGATCATCGGCATCGCCAGCGCCGCCATCAGCCTGACCATCAAGCCCGACCCGCTGCACCTGCTGCGCAAGGACGCCGAGCGCCTGAGCCAACTGCTGCAAGTGGCCCAGGCCGAAGCCCGCGCAGACGGCCGCCCGATCACCTGGCGCGCCGACGCCAAGGGCTTTCGCTTCAACCGCCGCACCGACGATGGCAGCGGCGTCGAAGCGTTCCAGGGCGACACCCAACTGCGTCCGCGCCTGTGGGAAAGCACGCCGATGCACATCGATATCGAACCCCGGCAAACCCTGGTGCTCGACGCCGAATGGATCAACCCACCCGTGCGCATCGTGCTGTCCGACGGCCAACACAGCCTCAGCCTGCAACGCGACACCGCCGGCTTGATGCGCGTGGTGAGCCAGCCATGAAGCGCTCCGAACAAGGCTTCACCCTGATCGAAGTGATGGTCGCGATCATGCTCATGGCCGTGGTCAGCGTAATCGCCTGGCGCGGGCTGGACAGCGTCACCCGCGCCGACCAGCACCTGCAGGCGAGCAGCGAACAGACCGAAGTGCTGCTGCGCGCCCTCAACCAACTGCAGCGCGACATCAGCCTGCGCGCCAGCGTCGAACTGAACACCCCGGAGCCCTCAAAGAACAGTGCAGAAAAGCTCGATGGACCGGCGGCGGTCACCGTGCGCAGTTCCGACAGCAAAGGCTTTCGGCTGGACATCATTCGCAGCGCACCCATCGCCGGCGATGGCCTGCAACGGGTGCGCTGGTGGCTCAAGGGCGACAGTTTGTATCGCGCTGCGGCACCCGCGCGGGATCGCTATCCGCTGCCGGCGGCGAAGGATGGCGTGGTGGTGTTGAGCGGGGTCCGTGACCTGCAGGTGCGGGTGTGGGAGGCGGATAAGGGCTGGCGGCAGTTGAGCGGGAATCGGCGTGAGGATCCGTTGGGGCTGGAGATCAGTTTGGTGCGGGAGACGCCGCAGGGGGTGGAGAAGTATCGGCAGGTGGTGGGGCCATTGAGATAGCCGTCCCCCACTCGCGCTTCTCATGCTAGTTGTCGAGCGCAAGCCATTGCAGAGCAGTCGGTTCACTAACTGACCATCCTGAAGAACGACATAGTTATATCTTCCTGCGCCTTGAGTCAACTTTGTCTCTGAGATTAGCGTTGGAACACCTGTTGGGTGATCTGGAGATCACTCGGTCAGACCCCGTTTACCCCCCACTTAACTGCAGAAAGTGTGCAGGTAGGGTGCAAAAACACCGACGCAAGGCCGGTGCTAAATAAAAAATAGAATTTCTACAGATCAGCGACGCCAGAACGGTAATTCGTCAGAAGCAAGAGAGTTATACAAGTCTTCGGAACGATTCACATCAAAAATATAGTCAGGCGCGTCGGTAAATCCGATTCTCAAAGGGACGTACTCATTAAACTCTTTATAAAAAATATCTGAACATTCGACAGCATCAAAAATAATTTTGAAGAAGCGAGCAAAGATGTCAGCCAGAGTATTACCATTCAAAAGCAAACGAGTATTTTCCACGCCCACCCCGAAAGCGTTTATATCAAATCCATCCGCAGGAATGCTATTAAATTCAGCCCTTACACTCTCTAAATCCATCTTTAACTCAGCCAGTTCGTTTTTGCTTAAATATCGGCAACAAAGCTTCTCTGCAACCAAGGGATACTTGCTTCCTCTTTTGCCACCCTCAAGAAAAAACACAACTGACTTAAAAAAACAGTCAACGTCAGAGGCTGGACCTAAGACAGATATTGTCATTGCGGCAAGAACACCTACATTTTTCATTCTGCTTTAAACCTGATCAATAAGGGGCTGGCGCCACTTGCCTCCTATTGCACCTATGAATTCCCAACATAAACAATATTATTCGGAAGAGTCATTACCCAAGGCTCGCAAACAGAAGAGCAAAACACATCAATCCTTCTACCATCAGAAAGTGTAAAAGATGGATCTACTGGTTGATTCTGGGCGATCCACGACACACTTCCAACTGAAAGCCCTACCAACTCTTTAATACGTACACTTGCCTGTTCATCCCAACATGCAAACAACATATCTTCATCCTTAGACACCCTCCAGGCAATACTACTGCTAAAGCTCCAACCGTCTCCAGAAACGTTCAAAAAATCACCATCCCACTCAATACTATTAATACGAAGTGAGGAAAATGACATGACAAGCTTTAAAAAAACAAACATTAGTCCACCTACTCAATATGCGTTCTTTCTCTAATCCACTGTTTTATTTCGATTTTAGAAATACCTTTTGGTGGCTGTGGTGGCTTGCACGTTGTTGGATCTATTGGCCCACCATTAGCATTTTCAAACGAAGCCCTCTGAGGACTACGGCTATCTGCTTGCATGACACGGACACGCGAACCATCCGGCATCGTAGATTGCGTACCAACCAACTTTCCTACAGGTGTTGATGGATAACCCCCAGTCTCAAAACTGGCAATCATCTGAGATCACTCGGGGTCAGACTCCGTTTAATTTGAATCGAAAAATCTAGCGCTTCTTGACCATTAACCGGAGCTCGACTATTAACTGCATTATCGACTTTTCCGTGGTAGGGAGCACCTTCATAGTCCAATCGGCGCATGGCGCCTGCACTTTCACCGGCACCACCTGTCGCTTTTGCCCCAAATCGATTCGACATTACAAAAAGATCATACTATTGAAACAAAATCCGGCCGAGGTACTTTAGGCATGTTTTCGTATGCTTTCAAAACAGTTTGTAACGGTGTCAGAGCTTCATCGTTGTGCCAGTAGACAATCTTGAGCCACGTAGCTGCACGAATATATTGCCCACCGCCCAACCAAATTTTTTGCAAATTGGCCTGAAGCATTTTTCTACCAGCTTTAAAAAGTTCGTCTTCATTAAACTCCTGACGGGCCGTTCGATGAAGGCACAAAGCATAGCCAAAGTCTCGGGGCTTCAAAGCGCTGGATAGCAATATTTCTCTTTTGCCACTCCAACGTTGATACATCTCAATACCTGCCTCAAAGCCTTCGTCGTGTTCGCCGCTCTGATATGCAAAAGCCATGTAGTCATCCAGGCCAGTTTTGACAATATCATGCGTTGACCAAGGGCGTTTTTCGTAACGCCAGCGAGCTTCCTCATACACACGGGCCGCGCCCCATTCGCCTTCAGAATTCCAGCCCGTTTCCATCCATTCACCCAGAGCTTTTGCCCAGTGCAATATTGTCCTGTGAGCATTAATGTCTGGCCCGAATTCCTCGTCGTTTTCTATGGCCTTATCTATCCATTGCAGAGAGCGGGGAAGTACCGGTGCAATCTCGCCTTGGAGGCCAACTAGCCATGCTGAAATCACATCGGACAAATCAGACTTGGCAACATTCCCCATTGGCCGCTTTGGATCATACTGCGCCTCCAATTGCCATTTAAGCATTGCCTCTCTGAAACCATTGAATCTGGTTTTGACTGGGTCAAAGAGCATGAATTATCCTCAACAAGGGTTATTTCCGCAAAATTCCCGCCCTGAAGCAAGCTGTTAGCTGGAAAATCAAACTCAACATAGACAGAGCCTCTGGGTGCAGCTTCTTTAAAGTCGGAGATGCCATTAGTCGAAATAAAGGTTTGTACTCCAGCGCCTTGCACCACTTTATTTGTATTTTGCATCTGCACCCGCTCATCAGGAGACATCCACCTTCCTACACGAGTCGTGCTGACATCGTTGATTACCTTGGTTTCGCCAAGTTTTAACGGAGAACTGACTGTTGCTTTTGCACCGAAAAACCAATCTTATTTTTTTGACTTATTGATTACATAGTGATCAAGATATTCTTTCAGCGGCTTGGCGGTCCCTAAAATATGAAGCTCTCCAGTTTCCTTATCAATCAGGAATGGTCCGTTTCCAGCCAGTTGAGCCGACAGACTCCCTGTCTCCAAATACTCTTTAGATTGATAGCAAAAAAACCATCCCTCAGAGAACTCGCCCTCATGTGTTAGCTGCAAAGCAATCTCAGAGTCTTTCAAATATTCCTGAGCTCTTTCCAAAGCGTATTCGTAGGTAATCATTAGTTAGTTCTCAGTAGCTGCAATGTCTTAAAATCACTCTTATTTGCCGGCTTTCCAGTCTGCCCATCGAGATAACGAATAGCCCCATTCTGATTAACCACGTTGAATACATGGCCTGGCTGACCTGGACCATAGGAGCCAAACACAATCCCACGTGCGCCGTCCCCACCACCAATCATGTGCTGGGTGATGGTTTCGGGTGAAGACACACCGCTAAACTTAGCTCCATATTGCTTCTCCAGCACGGTCAACGGAACACCCTTGGTGGAGTTTATCGGCAATGCAGATGCTGGATTACCTGCCAGTGTTACATCAGTAGCAATTGAACAATTAACGCAGTTATGAGTTCGCCCAGCGTCTGGATAACCTGGATTGACGTTCCTTATTGAACCGGCAGTTTCGTCCGCAACCCCCGCCGCTTTTGCACCATTAAATCATGTTGAGTTCTCGTAGTTTTTTCTCGTTCACAAACTCCAACTCTCCACTACCCACCTTATAACTATCTGAGTAAGTGGAATGACCACAGACGTTACACTGGAAAGCAAGCAACCCGTTATATCTACCGATAAAAATTCGCATCCCGTCGGATAGACACCTAGGGCATTTCCTATCGACCTCAACAGTTATCAACTGTTCCAGTGTGTCACGTAGAAATCTCGCAATAGCCTCTGTCTCATTAGCTTGACACCCAAAAATTACCTTCTTCAAATGAGCTATATCGCTAAGTAGAAATGATGAAAATTCAACCGGCATTAAATTCTCATCAATGTGCGAAAACTCATCAAACCTATAGGTCGAAAACGGCTCAACCGTGAAGCATTTGTAGTCCCCCCTAATCCACGAAAGAACCACCACAAAAACCTCCCTTAAAGATGAATTCTCATCCAGCAGCGTCATAGCCAATTGAAGTTCACGCCATACATACACTGGGAGAGATGGCATTAGTTCGCTGCCTTAGCTGGGAAAGCTGTTATCAAACTGCCTGCCTTATCGGTAAAATTTGCTGCGCAATATTTTTCAGATGTCGTTATAGGACGTTTTTACCAAATTATTTTCCCAGTGAAAGGCTCGAGTCGAAATTACTTTCGACGCCCACACTAAATAGATACTCCCTTGACCTTGCGAAATCATTCTTTGCGACGGTAAACGGCCCTATCAACCCCAGACATATTAGGTAGACTTTCACTCCCAACGAAAATTTCCGACCTACACTTCAGACTCACCCCTTGATATGCAGTATATTGACACATGAGATCCTCTATCTCAGAAATATCATCCGCAATATGCTTTTCAAGATAAAACTTAATCAGCCAAACACCACTTTCACGGGATAAAACCACCATCCGGAAATTTGGAGTTATCCCACCCAACAATGCTTGACTAAGCATTAACACCTGAAAATTCCAAGCTTCTAATTCAGCATTATTCATTTCTGTATCCAATTAGGATTGGTGGGAACGACACTCGGGCTTTTTGTACCTTTGATGATAAAAACATTGGTTGGCTGGTTTGTTATTCCTACTCCAGCGTTAACATTAGTTCCGGTTACATTTTCAAATTTTACCACCGGATACCCTTGAGCATTCTTGCCCAAAATCTTGACCTGTCCTATGCGGTAAGCATCTAGTACCTTTTGTGCGTCATCAACACTGTTCAAAAAACCACCGCCTCCTCGGGCCTCAAGCTCGGGCCTTCCAGCGATATGTCTAAGTTGTTTCTGACTAATTTTGCCAGCTACCGTTGGAAAGTCATTAGGTGTTAAATCTTTTTTCGACCACGCCGCCACAGCCCGCCTATAAGCCACCACCCCCGCCGCAGTCCCCACCCCAACCGCCAGCGCGATCTTCAAATTGTCCGCAATGTCCTGCGCCTGAGCGTCGCTCAGTTCCCATTTCGCCTTGAGCGAATCGACCATCGCACCCACCGAGTGCTCGGTCGTGGCGGTCGCTAACATTTCCTGGAATTCGTAGTTGCCGTTGATAAGGTTCTGTACTGCTGCCCGGGCCTCAGGCGAGGCGTCGTCAGCGATATCGCGGATGGCGTTGAGGTTCGCCTGGGTGTTGGCGACTTCCATGGAGCGTGCGGCGCAAGAGTCGGGGTCGGCCTGGCAGCTGACTATCGCGTCAATGTCCTGCTGCAGGCTCAGTTCTATGAATTTGCGCGTCGCGTCTTCGATGCAGGAGGCGTCGGTGCATCGCGTTATCTGCTTGGCGGCTCGCTCCAGTTGGTTGTGTGACAGGTAGTTGTATTGCGTGGCGTTCTTCGCCACCCAACTGCCGGTCTCCAGCTTGGCTGCGTCCGTATCGCTCTGCGCCGCAGCCGCGAGCACGCCGACGATCTGCGAGCTCATGGTGAGCAGGTTGTCGTTGCCCTTGACCAAGTCATCCAGGTGGCCAACCAGCGCTTCGCTCGCCGCCGCAGCCAATGCGCCGGTTTTGAAGTCGCCGCCGGTGGCTTCTGCCAGCAACCCACCGACCATGGCGTGAATCACCACCTTCGGGGCCGAGCCGTCCACCAGGAGGTTTTTCGTGTAATCCCCGACCAGGTTGAAGCTGGCGGCCGCCAAGGTGTTGAACAAGGCATTTTTCAGCGCGTCACTGACACTGCCGCCCTGCCCCAGGGCTTTGTTCAGCAACACAGAGGTGCCGTTCTGCAGCGCCTGGTTGGCTGCGAACTGGCCGACACCGCTCCAGGTGCCCAGCGAGCCGGATGTAACAATTTTGCCTATGTCGGTCTGGGTGTGGGTGCCGGTCCATCGATCGAAATGGCCCACCGTCAGCCCCGCAGTGATCGCCGAAATCCCATAGCCCTTGATGGCATCGGACGCCGTCACATCCTTGAGAACCGCACCGAGATTGCCCCGGTTATTGACCACGCTGACGCCGGCATTGGTCGACGCGCCGGTGGCTACTGCACCGACCATGGCGCCGCCTACGCCGCCCCCCGCGGCAGCCGCCGCCATGGGCCCGATGACTGCCGACATCACGATGGCAATGATCATTTGCGAGGCGGGGCCCAGCCCGGAGTGGCTGTACTTGAAGCTGTCGTGGACTTCCCTGACCTGACGCCAGTCCACGTCCCCGCGTTGCTCTGCGTCCTTGAGCCAAGCCAATTGCGGGTCGGCCTTGACCATCGCATCGATGGACTGGGTGACGCTCTGCTGGTTGACCTGCTTGATGTCGATCTTCAAACCGTCGACGGCTTTGATCGCAATGGCGCCCCCGGCAACCAGCTGACTCTGGCGCAGCGTTTCGTCAGTGCTGCCCTTGCCCTTGGATGACACCCAGAATGCGTTGTTGTTGGTCTTCTCGTGGCTCTCCTGATGCAGGTCCTTCACCGCTTCGAAGGTCACCGCTCCACCACTGGTGATGGCGATGTCCGCAGCGCTTTCCAGCCTGGCCCCTTGATAAAGCTGGTCACCGCCGCTGATCAGGTTGAGGTTGCCGCCAGTGGTGACCTGGCTGCCCACCGCGCGCAGGTCGGTGACTTCGTCGCGTTGGGTCTTGAGTGCGCCGAAGCTGCCTTTTTTCTTGTAGTCATACAGGCTGTAGTCGCTGTCATTGGCACTCAGCAGCTGCAACTGCCCACCGGCCACCAGATACGCATCCTTGCCGCTGCGAACCTGGCTGGCGTGCAGCACGATGTCTTGCCCCGCACTAGCGGTAAGGGTGCCGCCGGCAGTGAGCTGGCTGCCCACGTGGCGGACCTGGGTGGTTTGCTCATGGACCCTGGCGCCGTCGCGTTTGCTGTTGACCTCATGATCGGTCTCGTTGGCGGCGGCCAATAGGTGGAGGTTGCCACCGGCGGCGACGGTCAGGTCTTTGCCGGCGTTGGCCTGGCTGGCCAATAGCGTGATGTCGCGCCCGGCGTGCAGGCTCAGGTTACCGGCGGCGTTGAGGTTGGCGCCGAGCTGTTCAGTGCGGCTGTGTTGGGTGACGCGGTGGCCGCCGTTTTCCGTGGTGCGGACCTGTTGGGTGTCGGTGACGGCGATGAGGTTGATGTCGCGCCCCGCACTCAGGCTGGCATCGCCAGCGCTGTTGATATCACCACGGTTGGTGATGTCACGACCGGCATTGAGCGTGAGTTGCTGTCCGGCACTGATCCGGCTGGCGGTGTCGAGATGGGTGACGAGGGTGCCGTCGCCCTGATGCCTGGCGTGGGCGGTGCGTTCGTTGATGATGTCGCCGCTCACGCTGGTGAGATCGATGTGACTGCCACGGATCTCACCGGCCATCGCATTGCGGATACTGTCGCTGGCCAGCAGGCTGATGCGGTCACCGGCGCTGATCGTGCCGCCATTGAGCAGGCTGCCATCGCTGATAGCGGTCAGATCCTGCGAGGCTTTCAAGGTGCCCACGCTGACGATATCGCCACCGCTGACCAGGTTGACATCCCGGCCTTGCACCAGGCTGCCGCCCCGCAGGTTATGGGCATCGACCGTTGCCAGGTACAGCACCGGCACCAGCACGTCTTCGCCCTGCACCTGGCGTTTTTCCATCCACACGATGTCGTGGGTCAGGGCCGCCACCTGCTGCGCGGTGAGGCCGACGCCGACACTCAGTTGCAGGCTGTCGCGGGCGCTGAGGCCGTTGTCCATCAGGTAGCGGAACTGTTCCTCGTCGCTCTCCAGCCCGGCGAGAAAGCGTTGCCCGGTCTTCGCCAGCACGGCGTCACGGATCAGGCGGCTTTCGTAATAGCCGTCCCCCAGGCGCCGCCAGGCTTCGTCGTTGTTGTAGCCGATCTTGTCGAGCAGGTACTGGGAACTGAGAAAGCTGGCAAGGTGGGTGAAGAGGGGATTGGTTTCAATCAGGTAGGGGCTGCCCGGATTCCTGCTGGGGATAAACAGCCCGTATTCACCGCTGGGCAGTTGGAATTCCGGCGGTTGGGTCAGGTCTTCGCTGAGGCGATCAGGGCTCAGTTCGAGGTCGTTGGGGTTGTGGCCTGTTTCGCCCGTCAGTTGCGCCAGGGTGTTTTCACGCAGGGTGCCGTTTTGCAGGTACTCGCTGGCCTGCAGGTTGAGGCTGCCGCCGGCTTGCAGGGTGGCGGCATAGACTGCGCGGCCATCCTCGCGCCAGGTCGTGAGTGTGCCGGGGTTGCTGAAGCCCTCCCCTGTCGAGCGTGCCTTGAGTTCGGCAAAGCGCACCGGGTCGAACGGCGCGTTGTTGAAGGCCGGCAGGTCGTGGAACTCCATCTGGTCCCACAGGGCTTTGTCGATGCGCCCGGGGGTGCCGATGATGGTGCTGGAAGTACCGGTCTGGGAGGCCGCGCCCTGGTTGATAAGGCGGTGGGCGGCGAGGTGCATGTCGCCATTGGCGGCGAGCAGGCTGTAGCGGTTTTCCAGGGTATGCGCGTCGATACTCAGGTGTTTGCCGGCCACCAGTCGCGCGGCCTGGGTGGAGTTGGGCGCGGCGGTTTCGCGCCAGGTTTCGCTGATATAGATGGTGCCGCGCTTGAAGCTGTCGTCGCCGTCGCAGTGCTGGCCGCAGACCCACTGGATGCTGCCGCCGACCAGTTCGCGTTCGAGGGCAAGGTGGGTGCGGGCGTTTTCGAACTCGCGGGCGTTGATGTGCAGGTTGCCTTCGGTTTCCACGCTGCCGGAGAGGTTACTGAAGCGCGTGCCGCTGAAACTGAAATCACCGACGCTGTAGAGATCACCTTCGAGGTTGCTGAAATGCTCGCCGCGCACGTGCAGGTCGCCGCCGCTGAACAGCAGGCCGGTGTTGGTGACGTTGGCAGTGAGCAGGAAATGGCCCTGGCTGCCGACGCTCCCATGGTTATTCAACTGAGCGGCATTGATCTGCATATGCCGCGCTGCACTGAGCACGCCGAGGTTGTGCAGTACATCGCGCACGCGCAGTTGGATGTCTTGACCGCTGAGGATCTGGCCGTGGTCTTGGGTGAGGTTTGATGCGCTGATGACGGCATCGCCTTTGGCGGCGATGAGGCCGGTGTTCTTCAGATCGCCATCGATCTGCAGTTGCAGATGGTGGTCGCCGAGCAGTTCGCCAGCGTTGGTGAACGTGCCGGCCGCAATACTCAGCTCACTGCCCGCCCCCACGATCTTGCCGCTGTTCTCGACAGTGTCGGCGACCAGGCTCAGATCGCCTTCGGCATGAATCGTCCCGGCGTGGTTGACGGCCTGATGGGCGACAATGTCCAGTTCGCGGGCGGTGACGACCTGGCCGTTATTTCTCAGGGTCTGGCGAGCTTCGATTCTCGCGCTGTCGGCGGCGATCCGGCCGTTGTTATCGAGGCTGCCGCTGGTGATTTCCAGGTGGCCACTGGCGTTGAGTTCACCCTGGTTATCCAGGCGCTGGGCCTGGATGGTCAGCTGTTTGCCCGCGATACGCCGATCTTCCAGGATGCCACTGACAACCTTGCCCTGGTTGCTGACCGAGGTGCCTTCCACGCTCACATTTGCGGCACTGGCCAGGGTTTGCCGCACCACCAGGTCGCCCTGGGCCTGCAGGTCGACATCCCCCATCGCAAAGGTCGGCCCCTGCAAGTCAATCGACTCGGCCCTGGCAGTGAGTGCGCCGACGCTGGTGGTGTGGGACAGGCTCAGGCCGCCATTGGCGTTGATCACAATGTCGCCGGCGGTGCTGGCCATATCGCCCGCCAGCCTTACGCCTACGCCCTGTTCAGTGCCCACCAGGCGAATCGTCCCGGCGTACATCCCGCCGAGTGCGCTGGCGTCGATGGCCAGTTGCGGTTTGGCCCGGCCATCCTCGGCATGGGCGTGGGCCTGCAAACTGTCGGCGCTGACATCGTTACGGCCGGTGATGACGGTGAGGTGGTCGGCATGCAACTGCGCATTCAGCTTGGCCGTACGGGTAATCAGGTCGAACTGGCTGACATTGCGTGCATTGAGCCCGGCGCCCTCCACCGCAATATCGCCGCCCTCTACGCGAAAGTGATCCAGCCGCCCGCCCTCGATCACTGGCTTGCCGGTGGTCAATGTCGCGCGAGGCGTATTGATAAACCCGCAGCCATTGCAGGTGATGCCATGGGGATTGGCGACGATCACCCGCGCGGCCTGCCCGGCCACCTCGGTGTAGCCACCCAAGTGGCTGCGGTTGCCACCGGTGACTTCGTTGAGGATCACGCTGGCGGCTCGCCCTTGCAGGCCTGGGTTGCCGAGGATCACACCCCCCAGTTGGGTGTGTTGCGTGGCCTGGGTGGCGTTATTGAGGATCAGCCCCTGGCTGCCGACGTTGTAGTCGGTGAACAGGTTATGGGACAGCCCGCTGCCATTGGGCCCGGCGATATTCACCACCGGCACGCCATTGGGTGCATGACCGACGCTGGTGCCAGGGCTGGCCGGGTCCACGCTCAGCTCTGCGGCGGCGGCAACAATGGGGTTGAGGAAGATGATTCCCGCCAGGCTCAGGGCCAGGCACTGGTGAAACGGGCTGCGCACGTCCATAGGCAAGGTTCCTTGTTGTTATTAGAAAAACAGCTCGATTCGGGCGTAGATCGGGTGTTCGCGGCGTTCAACGACGGCCGGGCGCTCCAGGGAACGGGCGAGCACCAGCGACGCCGCAAGGTGAGTGCCGCGTGCGCTGAACTCCCAGGCATGGCCGGTAAGGCGCCCGGCCACCCCGGGGTTATGCGGGCCGCGGCTGATCACACCGACGTCGTAGCCAAAGCCCACGCCCACTTCGTGCACCCAGGGGCGCAGCGCATCCCAGGCAACCGGTTGGCGCCAGCGCACCTGGCTGCGCCAGTAGCCGCCGCTGTTGCCCGACAGGTTCTGTTGCTGAAACCCGCGCACGGCACCAAGGCCGCCGACGCTCAGGCGTTGTGGTCCATAGAGTTCGTCTTCGGCGTGTTGGCCGGTAGCAAGGCTGTCGACACTCCAGTACTGGCCCAGCCAGCGAAAGGACTGCAAATAGCTGAGGGTCAGGGTGTATTTCTGATAGCGCGAGGTAGGCGCGCCGCGCTGCCTGGAGAGATCGCGCTGGGCGTCCAGGGCACCGATGCCCTGTTGCCAACCGGCATCGAGATTGAGAAAGGCATTGCCGATTCGGCGGCCATGGTTGAAGCCCAGTTGACGCTCAGTGATGCGATGGCTGGAGGTGCGCAGCAGCGCGTCTTCCAGGTAGTTGCGGGTGCGCAGATGGCTCAGGCCCAGGTTAAATGCCGTCTTGCCCAGGTTATCGCGGTGCAGCACGCGTTCGGCGCGCAACTGCTGGCTGGAGGTTTCACCTGACAGCGCAAAGGCAAACCCGGAGAGGTCGTTACGCGTGCGGTAGTAGCTTTGGCCGTGGCTGAAATTGAAGGTCCACCAACCATACGGCAGGCTGTAGAACAGGTTCTGGCTGTGGGAATGGCGCCAGCGGTCGCTGACGGTGTCGCGGTTGGCCCGCAGGTTCAACTGATCCGCCAGGCCCAGGGGGCTGTCCCAATCCAGGCCGATACCGGCCTGCTGGCGACCGGTGCTGGTATCGCCATGGTTGTTACGGTTGGCCGAGACGCGCCAGGGTTTGAAGCGCTCGCCTTTAAGCGTCACGCGACTGCCGCCCACCGCCTGCCCCGGCAGGACCTCAAGCTGCGGCTGGCGCGAGGGCAAGCGCGACAGCTGATCCACCCATTGCTCCAGCTCACGCAGGTCGAGCACCTCACCCACGGTGCCGGGGAAGGTCATGGCGGACTCCAGCGGGCTGGCCAGCGATGAGCTGTCGAGTCCTTCAAGGCGTCCTTCCACCACAATGATGGTCAGCTCGCCATTTTTCAGGTCCTGCTGCGGCAGGTAGGCGCGGGTGGTGACGTAGCCGCGATGCAGGTAATGATCAGTGAGACTTTTGAGCACTGCGTTGAGTTGAGGCACCCCCATGCACCGCCCCTGCCAGGGTTCCAGCAGCGCCTGCCGCTGGGCCGCCGACAGCAACGCAGCGCCTTCGACATTGATGCGCGTGAGGGTGATGCACTGGCCGTCGTCCAGCGGCGCGGGGGCGGTTGGTGCAGTGATCTGGCCCGGCAGGTGTTGCAGGTCCTCAAGGCGGCGACGCTGTTCCTCCAACACTTTTTGCTGACGTTCGCGGGCCAGTTCACGGTCGCCGGGCGACACGGTGGACGCGGCATAAAGCGGACCTGAAAGCAGCGCCATCCCCAGCAGCGCAGGTCGGAAAACAGCTGGCATCCCTTCACCCTCACACAGGTACTCAAATGGAAAGAGCACCCATGCTGCCGAGGCTGAAACGCTTAAGGAAAAGAGGAAAAGTTACAAAAAGTTCGGCGTTTTTGACGGCGTCGCCCTGCCTGTCACACAGCCGTTCGAGGACTGTCAGAGGCTTCCGAACAATGTAAGTCGAAGGAAGAAATCGGATAGGCAGTGAGACTTGAAAAGCGTGTTTCCTGGTTTTTTCATACGTTAAAAATCTCTTCCCCTACAAACAAAAGAGAAAATTCAGAGAAGATAAGAAAGGAGGTCTGTCAGAGGGGAAAGACCGGTCGCTCAGCCCATGAGCACACAGGCATACCTGAAAGCGACAGGCGCAGAACAACGGGTGATCGCGGCTCTTTTACAGCGTAAAAATCGGAGTTACCCGACGAGCGGCAGGCCTCAACTCAACAACACCACCCCACCCGGCAACTCCGTACACTTGGCCCCATACGCATCCCGAATCAACAGCGCCACCCCTGCCAACTGCTGCAGGCTGAACCGCGCCTGGACGCGCCGTTGGCCGAGTTGCTTGTTGAGCAGCACCAGCATCCCCGGGCGGTAGCGGTTGATCTCATCCACCACCGTGGCCAGGGTGGCGTTGTTGAAGACCAGCACCTGTTCGCGCCAGGCCACGACCGCCTGGGTGTCCACCACCACCGGTTCGCCCAGGCCGGCCGCGTCGTAGCTCAGTTGCCGGCCGCTTTCCAGGCGCACGCTGCGCCCGGCCACGGCCACCGACAGCCACCCCTCGATACAGGTGACGCACACCGTGCGGTCGGTGTTGCGCAGATTGAAACGTGCCTGCGCCGCGCTCACCGAGCCTTCTCCCGCCAGCACTTTGAGCGGCTGTGCCGAATGGGCGATCACTTCGACTTCGCCTTCGAGCAATTCAAGCCCCTGCCCCACTCGGCTCACGCGCGTCTGGGTATTGAGTTCCAGGCTGACCCCATCGCTTAACAGCACTTGGCGCTGTTCGCCGACTTCGGTGCGATAGTCCGCGGTGAGGCCGGCAAAACCACCGGGGGAGCCGACCTGCACCATGAGCATGGCGGCCGATGCGGCAATCGCGCCGCCCAGGAACGCTCGGCGCCCAAAGCTGCGCGGCTGAGAGACTTGCTCAAGGGCCGGGGCCAGTTGCTGCCACATCGCCTTGGCCTGCTCGAACGCCTGGGCATGCTCGGGGCTTTGCGCACACCAGGCCTTGAGCGCCTTGGCATCGGCCACGGTGGCGCGGCCCGAGGTCAGCAGGACCAGCCAGTCGCGGGCTTCATCGTGCAGGGGGCTGGCTGCGGAGTGCCGGGGGGCACAGAGGCTAAAAATGTTCAAGCGCGCAAATACTCACGGTTTTATCAGGGACTCGACTCTAAGACGGTTTTCCGGCCCCGGGACCGAACCGCTGGATCACTTTTCTTTCCAGGCGCTTGGCGCAGTGGCCCAGGGCGGCCTTGATTTCCTTCTCGACCATGCGCGTGGAAATGCCGAAACGCTGGGAGATTTCCAGGTGCGGGGCTTCTTCCAGGCGGGCGGCGATAAGGATCTTGCGGCGGCGCGCCGGCAGTTCGTAGAGCGCCTTGACCAGGGACTGGATTTCTTTCTGGCCGCCCACCACCCGTGACGGGTCCTGGGCTTCGTCGGCGCTTTGCAGCAGTTCTTCCACCTCGCTGCCGGTGAGCAGGCGCGCGTCGGCCTGGCGGCGGTCGGCGGCGATGTTCAAGGCCATGCGGTACAGGTAGGCATTGGGTTGCGCCAGGTTGGGCGGCACTTCCATGCGGTCGACCCGCAGGTAGGTTTCGTGCAGCACATCGTTGGCCAAGTCCTCCGAGCCCAGGCGCTTGCGCAAACGCACCTTGAAGTCGTCGTAGGAGGCCAGGAACAAGCCGACCATCGTACTGTGCCCGGTATTTTTCATCCGCCCCAGGCTCCGTTTGCTGCTGTGCATTCCATGCGCATTCCTGTGGTGTCGGGCATCAAAAGTAAAGTCACCGGTTGACGCAGCGAGCTCGGTGCCGGTCGTTCGACCCGCGTGGTGCCCAGGTTGCGTACCAGTGCTTCATCGCGTTGTTCGTCGCCGGTGGAGCTGACCAACCGACTGTGTTCGATCAGCCCTTGGGGGTTGACCCACACCTGTACCAGCGCGCGGAAACTGCCGGGCCGGGTCAGCGGCGAGCGGCACAGGCTGGCCTCGATGGCCTGCTGCAAGGCCGTGGCGTAGCTGTTGTTGATCCGTGCGGCGTTGCGTGCCGCCGCACCACGGGTGGCAGGCGGCTGGCTGACCGCGGGCAACTGCAAGGTGAACGCATCATCGCGTGCATAACGCGCCATCAGGCCACTCCCCGTCAGCAACATCGCCAGAGCCTCCTGCGCCGTAAAACGCCCGCGCACACTGATGGAACGCCGGCCCCGCGTCAGTTCGCGGTCGACCAGCACCGCCATTCCGGTGGCGCGGCTGTACGCTTGCAGTGCATGTTCCAGGTCCTGCGCCGGCAGGTTCAACAGCAGCAGCGATGACTCCGCCTGCGCGACGCGACCACCGGCCAGCAGCAACAGCAAGAGCAGGGCGCATACGGCGCGCCTCCAGCCCCCCTGTTCACCCCCTGCTCTGCATCGCTGCACGGCCGACGCGCCCTAGAAAACCGTCATCCTGAGGCCAATTTATGAACCTGATGTTACGGTGATAGCAAAAAAAACATCACGGTGACGAGAGGCCCGCTGCACTAGACTTGCTCACCTACCGGCCCATTCCTTCGGGCCCGCCAGGAGGCCTCGATGAAGCGCTTACCGATCCTCGCCAGCCTGTTGCTGTGCGCGGCCCTGCCCTTGCACGCCCACGCCGAAAACTGCGCCGACGTCTCGGTGGATGGCTACAAGGCGCCCGACTATGGCTGCCTGAGCCAGCAGATGGGCAACGACACGAATGCAACCAAAGCCGCGAAGAAAAACCGCGAGGCGCAAGGCATTGCCGTGGAAAAACGCCAGCCGAACAAGGTCGGCCTGGCCACCCCGGCGGCGACCAGCGTGCGCATGGGCAATACCTTCGGCACCTCGGTGAAACCACAGCGGCCTTGAGTTGTTCGATAACTGTTTGAGCAACACAGCACCCATGTGGGAGGGGCATAGGTATCTACACAACTTTGACTAAACGCTGTCCCCCCGGCAGATAGAGCTGTTGTGGTGAGCGGGCTTGTCGAATCGTCGCACCGCCCGCGCTGGGCTGCGAAGCAGCCCCAGGAAAGAAGAACGCGGTGTATCAGACACTCTGTAGAGGCTGGTTTTGGGGCTGCTTCGCAGCCCAGCGCGGGCGGTGC
>NZ_CVTH01000028.1:0-8977 GCF_900005955.1 Pseudomonas sp. 8 R 14
CGCAGGTCGATGCTGCTTTCAATGCGTTGGCGGGTGGTGCGGTGGGCCGAGGGGAATCCATCGTTGAACAAGGCGGTCGTCATTCCTTAACTCCTGGGTTTTTGGGGAGTCGAGAGGGTAAAGACGTAGTGGCGCAAATTAATGTCGGACGTTTCGCCATTTCAAGGCAGGCACTTCCCGATCCCGCTTTGCCATCTTGTGAGCACCGTCTCGATTCGGGAACAGTGCGCCCCACGTCACTCCCGACGCACAACAGGACAAGGAGCCAACATGGCAGTCGATATGTTTTTGAAACTGGGCGATATCAAGGGTGAATCGCGGGACCAGGCCCATCGTGACGAGATCGACATTACCAACTGGGGCTGGGGTTTATCGCAAACGGGCTCGATGCATTCCGGCACGGGAGGCGGTTCGGGCAAGGCCGACTTTGCCAACCTGAACCTGACCAAACCCCTGGATAAATCCAGCCCCAACCTGATGATGGCCTGCGCCACCGGCAAGCATTACCCCGAAGCCAAATTGGTGGTGCGCAAGGCCGGCGGAGCCAGCCCGGTGGAATATCTGGTGATCACCTTGAAGGAGGTCATGGTGGTGTCCTACAGCACCCGCGCTGAAACGGCCGAAGATGTGTTGTACGACAGCATCGCCTTGAACTTCGCCACCGTCGACGTCAGCTATCAGCCGCAGAAGGCCGATGGCGCCAAGGACGGCGGGCCGGTGAAGTTTGGCTGGAATATCCGGCAGAACGTCAAGGTGTGATGCGCTGAGAGGGCATAGGTATCCACACAGCCTTTCAAACCCTGACACATCTCTCTGTGGTGAACGGGCGGTGCGACGATTCGACAAGCCCGCTCACCACAAGAATGCGGTCGCCTGAAATTTGTTTATGCAAGACTCAAGATTTTAGAGTGAAAATTTAACCCTTTAAAATCAATAATTTATTTTAAGCTTGATAAAGGCCCATCACTCACTCGCCAAACCCGATAATCGCCTTGGTTTCCAGATACTCCTCGAACCCCTGCACCCCATACTCCCGGCCATTCCCTGAGCGCTTGTAGCCCCCAAATGGCGCCATCGGATTCCACGCCGGATGGTTCAGGTGCACCTGGCCCGCCCGTATACGCGAAGCCACCGCCCGCGCAACATCTAGGTCCTGCCCCTGAACGTGAGCACCCAGCCCGTAGACCGTGTCGTTGGCGATGGCGACGGCTTCATCCACCGTCTCATAGGCAATGATGCACAGCACCGGGCCGAATATTTCCTCTTGGGCAATGCGCATGGCGTTGTCCACGTCGGAGAAAACCGTCGGCCGCGTATAGAAGCCCTTGTCAAAACCCGCCGGCCGTCCCGGCCCACCGCACAGCAGTTTGGCGCCCTCGTCGAGGCCGGCCTGGATCATGGCCTGGACGCGATGGAACTGGGCTTCGTTGGCAATCGGGCCCAACTGCGTTTCTTCCGATTGCGGGTCGCCCACGATCAATGCATTTGCGGTAGCCGCCGCCAGGGCTTCGACTTCGGCCAGGCGGTTTCTCGGCACGATCATGCGGGTCGGCGCGCTGCACGACTGGCCGACGTTGCGAAACGCCGACATCACCCCCAGCGGCACAGCCTTGGCGAAGTCGGCGTCGGGCAGCAGCACATTCGGCGACTTGCCCCCCAGTTCCTGGGTGACCCGCTTGACTGTCGGCGCGGCCGCTTGGGCAACCAACGCGCCTGCGCGGTTGGAGCCGGTGATGGAGATCATGTCGATGTCCACGTGGGCCGCCATGGCCGCGCCGACTTCGGCACCGCTGCCGTTCACCAGGTTGAACACCCCAGGCGGCAGACCGGCGTCATGCACCAGTTGGGCAAACAGCAGGGCGCTCAATGGCGACAGTTCGCTGGGTTTCAACACCACGGTGCAGCCGGCGGCGATGGCCGGGGCGACTTTTGCGGTGATTTGATACAGCGGCCAGTTCCACGGCGTGATAAGCCCGCACACGCCGATGGGCTCGCGCTCGATTGCGGTGCCGCCTTCCACGGTCTGGAAGCGATAACTGGACAGCAGGTCCCGGGCGACCCGCACGTGCTCGGCCGCCAGCGGCACTTGCATCGCCCGCGCGAAGCCAATGGCCGCGCCCATTTCCAGGGACAGCGCCTGTGCCAGTTGCTCTTTGCGCTCAAGGATCAGTTCGTGGATTTTCCCCAGCACCTGGGCTCTCGCAGCAGCCGGGGTCGCAGACCAACCGGCGAACGCCCCGCGTGCCGCCGCAACGGCCCGGTCGACATCCTCGGCAGACCCGCGTGCCACCTCGGCAACCACGGCTTCATTGGCCGGGTTGACCACCGGCAGCGTCGCCGGGATCGCCGGGAACGTCCAACGACCGTTGATGTAAAACTGGTGAGCCGTTTGCGCATCAACGCTGTAGCTGTTTGAAGATTGAGTGGTCATCCAACTGGCTCCCTGGAGCGGTAATAGGCGCTGCAAACAGCACGGCCCGGTGTCCGGATAAGCTAGCAAAAGGCTCCCGCGCAAAGATGCCGTTATTCAACGCTGCAAGGGATAATCTGCTGAATCCGGCAGGCGGGTGAGGCTCATATGAGTTTTCCTGTGGTGGGGGCGTTTGCCGGCACCGTCGAAGGTTGGGTAAAGCGCCGGATATCGAACGGGCTGATCAAGGTGCTGGTGCTGCCGGTGCTGATCAGTTCGGCCATCACATCCCCCACGCCCGGGCCGAGCTGGAAGCCGTGGCCGCAGAAGCCGAAGGCATAAAACAGCCCGTCCACGCTGCCGCTGGGGCCCATCACCGGCAGGGAGTCGGGTGTGTAGCTTTCGATGCCGCTCCACACTCGGATGATGTTCAGCTTCTCGGCGCCCGGCAACAGCCGTTTCATCTGGCGCATCTGGTTGAGCAGGCTCTCGGGCTTGAAAAACGCGCGGCGGTTGAGCATGTCCGGCGTGCAGCGGGCACCGCCACCGATGATGATGTTGCCGCGCGGGATCTGGCGGAAGTAGATCACCTCTTCCTTGATCTTGGTGAACACGCCGATCACGGTGGGCAAGGCGTAGGGCACCGGTTCCGTCACCGACATCTGCGGGCCGTTGGGCTCCAGCGGCACCGGCTCGCCGAAGCGCTCGGACAGGCGCGCGGCCCAGGCGCCGGCGGTAATCAACAATTGCTCGGCAACAAACAACTGACCGTCGGTGGTGGTGACGTGGAACAGGCCGTTGACCTTTTCCACGTCGGCGACTTCGGTTTTTTCCTCGATGCGTGCACCGAGGCGCCGTGCGGCGCGGGCAAACGCCGGCGCGGCCAGCCGTGGGTTGGCGTGGCCGTCGTGGGGCGCGTAGGAGCCGCCTTTCACCTCGGGGCCGAGGAAACCGAAACGCTGGTGCAACTCGGCGCCGCGATAGATTTTCAGGTCCAGTTGCGCGGCTTCCGGCGCGGCGGCGTAGGCCTCCAGTTCGGCGATTTCATCTTCGCGATAGCACACGCGCATGTGGCCGCTGGGGATGAATTCCAGGTCGTCGTCGATCAGCTCCGGCAGGCGCTTCCACAGTGCCCACGAACGATTGGCCAGCTCCAGTTGCCCCAGGTAGCGGCCCTGGCGGCGCACATTGCCGAAGTTCACACCGCTGGCGTACTGACCGATCTGGTCGCGTTCCAGCAGCGTGACCGAGCAGCCGCGGCGGCGCAGGAAAAACGCCGACGAGGCGCCCATGATGCCGCCACCGATGATCAGCACAGCGCTTTTTTGCGGGTTCATGCAGGCTGCTCCTGTGTAGCACGGGCCACCGCTTCGATTTCGATCAGGTAGCCATGGTGCAACACCGGCACGGGCACCACGGCGCGGGCCGGTTTATGGTTACCCAGGTAGCGCGCGTAAATTTGATCAAAGGCGGGCCAGTGTTCTATGCCGACCACGTACACCGTCACTTTGAGCAGGTCGCCGGGGCTCAGGCCCGCTTCACCGAGGATCGCCACCAGGTTATCCAAGGCAATCGAGGCTTGCACTGCGAACGGTTGCCCGGCGCTGTGCTCGCCATTGGCGCGTACCGGCAGTTGCCCCGATACATACAGCACGCCGCCGTGTGCCACTGCCTGGGAATAGTGCCCGCCCGGCGGTGCCGCGTGGGTGCTATGAATCGAGTGGATGCGATTACCAGCCATGCAGGCGACTCCAGGTGTGCACGCTGCCATCGGCCTCCACGGCGTGATAATCCGGGAACTGCGCGCCGGTGGCACAGGCATGGTTGGGCAGGATGCGCAGCCGACTGCCGATGGGGAAGCGCGTGACAAGCGCGTCACTGTGGGCAGCGCCCAGGGTGACGATGCCGTGTTCCTGGTTGGCAGCGGTGACCCGCGCGCCGTCGATCCAGTCGCCCGCTTCGCTGCACACTTGGCCGTAACCGAAGTCCTGGCGCTGGCGCTGGGTGCCACGGTCGCGGCTCATGGCCATCCAACCGGCGTCGGTGATAATCCAGCCTTTGTCCGGCTGATGGCCGATCACGGTGGTCAGTACGCTCAACGCCAACTCATCGGCCTGGCACACGCCGATGTTGCGCATGACCAGGTCGAAGAACACATACACACCTGCGCGTACTTCGGTGACGCCGTCCAGGTTCAGCGCCGAGAGGGCCGTGGGGGTGGAGCCGATGCTGACCTCGGGGCACGCCAGCCCGGCTGCGCGGAGGATGTCTGCGGCGCGTACGCAAAGTGCGCGTTCCTGTTCGGCCAGCGCTTGCAGGGGTTCAAGGCTGTCCAGCTCGTAACTCGAGCCGGCGTGGGTCATCACGCCACGCAGGTGCAGGCCGCCCTCGCTGAGGATGCGGGCGACGTCGATCAGTACAGGGTCCTGCGCGGCCAGGCCGGAGCGATGGCCGTCGCAATCGATTTCGATCCACACGTCGAAGCGTGCGTCATGCTGCTGTGCGAAAGCGACGATGGCCTCGGCGCCCGGGACGCTGTCGGTGAGCAGGCTGAGGTTACAGCCTTTGCGCCGCAGGGCCAGGGCTTGGGGCAGTTTGCCTGGGGCGATGGCCACGGCGTAGAACACATCGCGTATGCCGGCGGCGAAACAATGCTCGGCTTCCTTGAGGGTGGACACTGTGACACCGCTGGCCCCGGCGGCGATCTGGGCGTGGATCACCGGCAGGCACTTGCTGGTCTTGATATGCGGGCGCAAACGCACGCCCAGGCTGCTCATGCGTTGTTGCATACGCTGGATATTGCGCTGCATCTGCGGGATGTCGACGAGCGCGGCGGGCGTGTCGAGGGAAGCAATCGGCGTGGACATGGCGGAGCTCGCGTGGCTGGGTACAGGCTGCACTCTACTCAGCTCTTGTTAACGTGTGGTTCAATCAGCGCTCATCAATCATTAAGTAAAATTGAATGATTTCCATCGAAGACCTTCGCCTTGCCGTGACCCTGGCCCGCTCGGAGTCGCTGAGCGCCGCCGCCCGCACCCTGAATGTGTCGCCGCCGGCGTTGTCCATGCGCCTGCGCAAGTTGGAGACGCTGCTCGGGCTGAGCCTGGCCAATCGCGATGCGCGGCGCCTCAGCCTGACGGCGGATGGCGAGCGGTTTTCGCGGGAGAGCGCGCTGTTGCTGGAGCAGCTTGAGGCGCTGCCGGAGTCGTTCCGGCACAAGGATGAAACCCTGGTGGGCACCTTGAGGGTGGCGGCGCCGTTTGGCTATGGCCGCCAGCGCATCGCACCGCTGTTGGCGCGGTTTGCCAAACTGCACCCGCAGCTGTGTTTGCAGCTGGATTTGCGCGAGACGCCCTGGCCCGATCGCCATGACAGTGATGCGGTGGTTCACATCGGCCATCTGAATGACAGCCTGTGGACCGCGCGGCCACTGACACCAAACGAGCGCTGGTTGTGCGCCAGCCCGGCCTACCTGCACGCCCACGGCGTGCCGTCTGCGCCGGATGAGCTGGCGTCCCATCGCTGCATCTGCATTCGCGAAAATGATGAGGACGTGACCCTGTGGCACCTGCGCAAAGGCCAGAGCCGCAAGACCCTGCGCGTGGAACCTGCGTTGTTGAGCAACGATGGCAGCGTTGCCCGGCGTTGGGCCGAGCAAGGCTTGGGGCTGGTGCTGCGTTCGCAGTGGGACGTGAGTGACGCCGTGGCCAGCGGCAGCCTGGTACGTGTGTTGGCGGACTGGAGCTTTGACAGCGCACCGGTGCTGCTGCTGGTGCCGTCGCGCAAACTGCGCAGCCCGCGCGTACAGGCGTTGGTGACGTTTCTGGAAGAGGCGTTGAAGGCCTGAGTCACTTCACCGCGTAGACCTTGCGCACGTACACCGTACTGGTCCAGGCGCAGGGCGCGCCTTTGGCCACGAACACGGTATCGCCGGTATTCACCGTGACTTCGCCACCTTCGTTGCCCTGCAGGGTGACGCGGCCTTCGAGCAGGTGCATCAGTTCGTGCAGTTTGTGCGGGCGGCCGTGGCGGGCGTAGGGCGTCGAGTCCCAGATGCCGACGCGCAGCTCGGTCACGGCATCGTCGAACAGGTTGAATGCGCGGCACTGCGGGGTGGGGCCGATCAGTATCTGGGGTTCCGGCGCGGCGGAGGGGTTGAGCAGGGTGTGCGGGTCGAGCAGGGTCAGGCCGGGGCACACCGGGGCATCGGCCTGGTCGACCGCGCAGAACGCCCATTCGCTGCCTGCACTGGCCTGCACCGTGAGGCGTGTGCCGAAGCCGATTACGGCGCTGGCGCCGACGTCCAATTCCAAGGTCTGTTCCGCGGCACTGAGCACGACATGGCCTGCATGTACCACCAGCGTTTCGCTGTGAGGGAAATCTTCGATCACCGCTTCGCCGCTGAAGGACACCAAGCCTGCGGACACGCCATCGTCGCCCATCCAGGCAAGTTGGCGGCTGTCGCCGAACGGGTCCTGCGCGCTCAAGGCGGCCTTGTTGAAAGACGTGGCAACGCGGCTGCCGTCGGCGCGTGCCAACAGCAGGATACGGGGAGATGACATGGGGAGTGCTCCGGGAGAAAAGTCAGCCGATCGCCTGGGTGATCAGGGCAAAGGGGTGTACGCCTTGGCTGGCCTGGGGCGGCGTACCCAGGGCCATTTGCGCGACGGTGTCGATGTTCTTCAGGCCGGCCTGTTCGAGCCAGTCGCTGAGGCCACAGGCGAAGGGAATGTCGATGCGCACAAAGGTGTCCGGCACCTGGGCCAGCAAGGTGGCGATCAGGTACTTGGCCTGCTCGATATTTTCCGCCACCACCGGGCCGATGCAACGCCCACGCCCAAACGGCCGCAGCAGGGCGAAGCCGCGTAGGCGGCCGTCGCGTTCGATACCCACGGCGTGCTCCACCTGCAGGTCACGCAGCACTTCACGACGGTCCATACCACTGGCGGCCTTGGCCAGCGCGAGCAGGCTGGCGTGGTCATCGGCGTTAAGCGCCCGGCAGGTTTCGCCGTCGGCCAGCGTCGGCAGGGCGGGCACCAACGCCTGGCCCTGGTGTTGCTGCACTCGCCCGAACTCGACGAACCCCTGGCTGGCATACAACGGCGCGCCGGCGAGGGTGGCGTTGAGGACCGGCGTGCGCGTATCGCAGGCGGCAATGGCCTTCTCCATCAAGCGCCGGCCGATGCCCTGGCCCTGGTAGTCATTGCTGACGATCACCAGGCCGATGGTGGCGTAGTCGCCCTGGGGGCAGGTGAACGCGCTGCCGATCAGCCGCTCGCCATCCATGACCACGAAGCCGTCGCTGACCCGTTGCAACATTGCCCAGTCTTCCAGGCGGTGAGGCCATTTGAGTTGCACCGACAAATCGTGGGCGGCCGGGAGGTCGGCTGCGGTCATTGGGCGGTAGAGATAAGTGGGGTGTGGCAGGGCGGACATGGCGAGCCTCCGGAGCGTTGTTAATTGTGGCGTCAGGGTGCTTGTATCCCACCTGGGTTGAGGGCTGGCAAGGGGGGCGGGAATATTCGGTAGATTCCTCGTGGTGTGTGGGGCGAGACCACAGTTACTACTTAATTGGGGTTGGGGGGCAGCAGCAAATGCCATGAGGTTGGCGTTGGAGCCAACTGGAGTAGGGCGGGGGTACAGGGTTAAAAATGTGGGAGGGGCGGTGCGACGGTTCGACTTGCCCCCGATGAGGCAGTGTCAGTGGATGCATCTGTAGCTGAGCTGCTGCCATCGGGGGCATAAGTATCTGCACAATTTTTTTCAGCGGTCTGTGGCGAGGGCGCTTGGTTCCGTGGCGGCCTTTGGGCCGACCGCTTTTTTTGGGGTGGAGTACATATCCGTTGCTGCGGTCACGGCCACCTATGGTTCCGCTCTTACAGCGGGTCACTTTTGGAAAGACCCAAAAGTAACCAAAAGGTCTTCGCCCCAACACTCGGCACCTCGCCTAGGCTCGGTGTGCCCTCACTCCGGCTTTGGAGCGTGGGCCGCCGCGATGGGCCATCCCTGGCCCAGCGCGGCTAACCCGGCGTCCTGCCGGGTTACCCACGCTCCAAAGCCTACGTTCGGCCAGCGTGTTTGACGGGGCGATTTGAGATCAAAAGCCAAAGCGAGGCGGCCTTAAAGCCGACCTGATCATTGAAGCGTGCGCGGTGTGGCTTCTACTTCCTTAACCGCTGACGAAGTCAGCAATCTTTTGATCTGCTCTGGCTCTGGCTCTGGCTCTGGCTCTGGCTCTGGCTCTGGCTCTGGCTCTGGCTCTGGCTCTGGCTCTGGCTCTGGCTCTGGCTCTGGCTCTGGCTCTGGCTCTGGCTCTGGCTCTGGCTCTGGCTCTGGCTCTGGCTCTGGCTCTGGCTCTGGCTCTGGCTTTTGATCTTGATCTCAGGCGCCCCGTTAACCACGCTGGCCGAACGCAGGCTTGAATCCGTGGGTAACCCGGCAGGACGCCGGGTTAGCCGTCCTGGGCCAGGGACGGCCCATGACGGCGGCCCACGGATTCAAGCCTGCGTTCGGGCATACCGAGCCTAGGCGAGGTACCGAGTGGTGGGGCAAGAGCCCTTTGGTTAC
>NZ_CVTH01000029.1:0-3030 GCF_900005955.1 Pseudomonas sp. 8 R 14
TTTGGCTTCGGGGTAATGCTTGCCGGTGGCGCAGGCCATCATCAGGTTGGGGCTGGATTTATCCAGGGGTTTGGTCAGGTTCAGGTTGGCAAAGTCGGCCTTGCCCGAACCGCCTCCCGTGCCGGAATGCATCGAGCCCGTTTGCGATAAACCCCAGCCCCAGTTGGTAATGTCGATCTCGTCACGATGGGCCTGGTCCCGCGATTCACCCTTGATATCGCCCAGTTTCAAAAACATATCGACTGCCATGTTGGCTCCTTGTCCTGTTGTGCGTCGGGAGTGACGTGGGGCGCACTGTTCCCGAATCGAGACGGTGCTCACAAGATGGCAAAGCGGGATCGGGAAGTGCCTGCCTTGAAATGGCGAAACGTCCGACATTAATTTGCGCCACTACGTCTTTACCCTCTCGACTCCCCAAAAACCCAGGAGTTAAGGAATGACGACCGCCTTGTTCAACGATGGATTCCCCTCGGCCCACCGCACCACCCGCCAACGCATTGAAAGCAGCATCGACCTGCGGCGGTTGTTTTTCGCCATAGACGCCGACCCGGCGTTGATCGGCGCGGGGGTGGTGTATATCGATGGGGATTTCAACGTGGTGGTACTGCGTGAATTCCAGGCGATTTGCAGTGTGCGGCCGATCAAGGTAGTGCTGCGGGAAGCGCCGAGGTATGTGGGGCCGGTGGAGTTCAAGCGGATGTTGGAGCATGAGCCTCGGGAGTCCAGGTTGGCAGTGGAAGCTATAAATACGGCAATAGCGTGCACCGGAGTAGTGTTGAGTTGGATGGTCATTGCGAGTGGGGCTGCGCTGATGCCTTTTACAGCTGGGGCTAGCTCGATAATTTCGTTCATCGGTAAAGCTGCTGCCGTTGCAAGTACAGTCCAATGCATCGGTGGCGCTCTACGTACAGCATCAGAGTTAGCCTTTCCAGAAGTTAATGACTACTTGGATAACGAGACGTGGTATGAGGCCGCAACAGCAGTGTTGGACGGCATTGCTTTGATGGGTGTTGCCAGCTCGGCACTTGTCACCGTGAAAGTCGTTACAACGACCACAAAAGTAACCGGAAAAACAGCTAGTCAAGTACTTAGAGGCCTGACACGGCAAGAACGGACAAAATTGAACAATGAGCTGCTTAAAATCCGGGATCCAAGACTAACGACCAAGTTGCTCAAGCTGGAAAAAGCCTCCGGCAATGTGGCCAAACGTATCAGCGATATTCAAATGCAGCGTGCTACTGCCGCACACAAAATGGATATAGCTGCAGCCTTGCTCGGCTTTACCAGCAGTACAGTCTCTGGAAACGTAAGAACTCTGGCGTTGGGCATCTACGAGGAAGTTAACCAGTGAGCCAACAACGGAAGATAAAAGGCCAATATTACTCATCACTCTTTATTGAGGATCCTTGGCAACTCCTCAAGCGGTTCATGCCCGTGATTGGAGGTGATGCATTGGCAGGATGTTTCTCGATAGCGTTGACAACGATCTTGGCGATGCTTACGTATTTGCCAACTCACCCCGTAGATTTTGTCGCCAAGACATGCTTTTTCGGCGCCTCGGGCTTGGGCGCAGTATTCGCCCTGGCCAAATACGAAGTGCTCTACGGCCGCATCCATTGGGTCTGGATAAACGTCGCGATCTACCTCCTTTGCCTGCTGATATCCCTCCCCGCCATCCTCTGGCGCCCCAACACCTATCTCTATGCACTGGCCCTGCTCTGCCCACTTGTCGGCCTGTTAATTCTCAACAGCAAGCGCTGTCGCGAACTGCGGAAAAAATCCCTTGAACTGCACCATAAACGCCAAGCCATCATCGCGACTATGAAAAAGCAGGGTCGCTGGAAATGGTGGTGATCTTTATACCGGTTGGTCGTGCCTAAAACGCCAAAACACTTCAGTTAGATCATTTATTTTTATGCAACTGCCTGGTAATCCAGGCCATACAAAAGGTCAGCACCATTAGAATAATTTCAGTAATCACCAGCCAGGCAATGGTGAACCAATAGTGCTTTGGCTGCCCTACAAGCGTGTAAGTAATGGAAGGCCCGACGCGGTTATGAGCCACTATCACACCTCGAGTCAGCCCATCAATTATTAGATAACCCTGAAGCCCTGTACTCAAACTCAAGAGAGCCACGGTGCACCAATACCATCTGCTGTCTAAACACTTCATAGGACTTGTCTGGAAATCCAATAATCAGAAATGACTCAGTTGGACTAACTGAAACAGCGCCGTCGACAACAACAGCGCTCCCCCTGAGACTCACTTACTCAAGCTTTGACATTCTGCCGAATATTCCAGCCAAACTTCACCGGCCCACCGTCCTTGGCGCCGTCGGCTTTCTGCGGTTGGTAGCTGACCTCGACGGTGGCGAAATTCAACGCGATGCTGTCGTAGAGGACATCATCCTGACTTTGCGCACCGGTGCCGTAGGACACCACCATCACTTCCTTCAAGGTGATCACCAGGTACTCCACCGGGCTTGAACCGCCAGCCTTGCGCACCACCAGTTTGGCTTCGGGGTAATGCTTGCCGGTGGCGCAGGCCATCATCAGGTTGGGGCTGGATTTATCCAGGGGTTTGGTCAGGTTCAGGTTGGCAAAGTCGGCCTTGCCCGAACCGCCTCCCGTGCCGGAATGCATCGAGCCCGTTTGCGATAAACCCCAGCCCCAGTTGGTAATGTCGATCTCGTCACGATGGGCCTGGTCCCGCGATTCACCCTTGATATCGCCCAGTTTCAAAAACATATCGACTGCCATGTTGGCTCCTTGTCCTGTTGTGCGTCGGGAGTGACGTGGGGCGCACTGTTCCCGAATCGAGACGGTGCTCACAAGATGGCAAAGCGGGATCGGGAAGTGCCTGCCTTGAAATGGCGAAACGTCCGACATTAATTTGCGCCACTACGTCTTTACCCTCTCGACTCCCCAAAAACCCAGGAGTTAAGGAATGACGACCGCCTTGTTCAACGATGGATTCCCCTCGGCCCACCGCACCACCCGCCAACGCATTGAAAGCAGCATCGACCTGCG
>NZ_CVTH01000046.1:0-3637 GCF_900005955.1 Pseudomonas sp. 8 R 14
TGAACGAGCCCCATGAAAGACAGGACACCGTTTCCCCCTTACGATAAGGGATAGGCAAACGGTTATGTTTATGACTAATAGCAACGACAAGAGTGGGGAGCTTTTGGGCCAGGAGCGGCGGCGCCGCTGGAGCCCGGAGCAAAAACTGGCCATGGTTCGCGAGAGTCTTGAGCCAGGGCAAAGCGTTTCGGTGGTCGCTCGACGCAACGGCATCAATGCCAACCAGCTGTTCCTATGGCGCAAGTTATATCAGGACGGCAGTCTGTCGGCGGTCAGTGCCGGTGAAGCCGTTGTGCCCGCCTCGGAGTTGAGCGATGCGCTCAAGCAGATCCGTGAACTGCAACGGATGCTGGGCAAGAAAACGATGGAAGCAGAAATCCTCAAAGAGGCCGTGGAGATCGCCCGGTCGCGAAAATGGATTGCGCACTCACCCTTGTTGCCGGGGGACGACCAGTGAAGCTGGTCAGCGAATGTCTCGGTGTGGCGCGCTCGCAATTAACGGTTCGAATCAAGCAATCGGTATCGCTCAAAGTACGGCGCCGCAGGCCTGTGGACGATGCTGATCTGGTGGTTGAAATCCAGCAACAGATCAGCGAACTGCCCAGCTATGGCTACCGTCGTGTTTGGGGATTGCTGCGTCGTGCCCGTGAAACCCAGTCGCTGCCGGCGATCAATGTGAAACGGGTTTACCGGGTCATGCGCGATCACGACCTGCTGTTGGCGCGGCGCATCAAACAGCCCGGCGTGCCGCGTCGGCACGAGGGTCGTATTGCGGTGCAAACCAGTGATACGCGTTGGTGCTCGGACGGCTTTGAGTTCCGCTGTGAGGACGGCGCCAAACTGAGCGTGACCTTCGCCCTGGATTGCTGTGACCGCGAAGCCATCGGCTGGGTCGCGAGTCCGACCGGGTACAGCGGCGATGACATCCGCGACTTGATGCTGGAGAGCGTAGAGAAACGCTTCGGTGATCAACTGCCTGCAACGCCGGTTCAATGGCTAAGCGACAACGGCTCGGCGTACACCGCCGAACAGACACGCCTGTTTGCTCGACAGATCGGTTTGCAGCCGGTGACCACCCCGGTGCGCAGCCCGCAGAGCAACGGCATGGCCGAGAGCTTCGTGAAGACGATCAAACGTGACTACGTTGCGCACATGCCCAAGCCGGATCGAGAAACGGCGCTGCGCAACCTGGCAATTGCCTTCGAGCATTACAACGAGCAGCATCCGCACAGCGCCTTGAACTATCGCTCACCGAGGGAGTTCAGGCGCTTGGCAGCAGCATCAATTTGACGGGGAGTTGGTGTCCGGTTTTGTAGGGGCAAGTCCATCAAGCTCCGACCCGCCATTACCGTAGCAATAGCCACGCCCTACACTAACAATTGCAATCTTTTGAGAGGCCATCACTTCAAAGATGTCCTCTCTGCTATAGCCGGCTGCCATATACCCCTGGAAGAGATTCTGGAGATTAGCCTTATGCGCCTCGGCGTTCACGCCAGCGTAGTTGGCATCAGGGTCGTACAGGCTCTTGACTGACTCCAGTTCCGCCTGATGACGGAGCTGGGTGGGCTGCCCTTTTTTGGCTCCTCCCTTGGCCAGCATGTCTCCAATCTCACCATAGGCGAGGGTTGTCTTACTGAAGCCCTTGGTCGGATCAGGACTGCCAGTGATCTCACCAAAATGCTTGAGCTGGTGAGAAATGAACGGCAATCCCAAGTCGGCTCTGTACAAGTGATATGCAAGCGTATGTCGAAGCATGTAGGGATAGAAGTGCCCCGCCTTCTGCCCCTCTGGAGTGATCCGACCAAAAAACTTGGTCATCATCGGTAGAATGGTGAGTGCTGGCTTAGCCACCTTACCCGGCTCCGTAGTAAACGCACCGGAGAACAGGTAGGGATTATTTTTGTACTTGCTAATCAGTGCCCCTACACGCATCGCATCGCGCACGATGGGAATCGCTACCCACAGGTCATCGAACAACATCACAGAGTTTTCCTGATGTTTCATGACCTGACTTTGAATAGTCCACAAGTCTTTGCTGGTTTCTTTAGGCGGTCGATTCACATCGACCTCAGCGAGTTCAGATGGGCGCATACCTGTGTACTGAGCCACAATGTACTGGGTGCAATAACTTATGAAGTTTAAATAGTCCCGAAAATCATCGTCAAACGACAAGCCTTTAGCGGCGAGCTTTCTGAGCGTAGTAGTTCCCTCGTAGTCAAACAGGCTTTCGACCATCGGATTGGTGTAGCCAATTGCAGCCACAACCTCTTGCTTGGTGTAACCCTTATTCATTAGCCTTTTGTAAATATATGGACTTGCCCCTACAAAACCGGACACCAACTCCCCGTCAAATTGATGCTGCTGCCAAGCGCCTGAACTCCCTCGGTGAGCGATAGTTCAAGGCGCTGTGCGGATGCTGCTCGTTGTAATGCTCGAAGGCAATTGCCAGGTTGCGCAGCGCCGTTTCTCGATCCGGCTTGGGCATGTGCGCAACGTAGTCACGTTTGATCGTCTTCACGAAGCTCTCGGCCATGCCGTTGCTCTGCGGGCTGCGCACCGGGGTGGTCACCGGCTGCAAACCGATCTGTCGAGCAAACAGGCGTGTCTGTTCGGCGGTGTACGCCGAGCCGTTGTCGCTTAGCCATTGAACCGGCGTTGCAGGCAGTTGATCACCGAAGCGTTTCTCTACGCTCTCCAGCATCAAGTCGCGGATGTCATCGCCGCTGTACCCGGTCGGACTCGCGACCCAGCCGATGGCTTCGCGGTCACAGCAATCCAGGGCGAAGGTCACGCTCAGTTTGGCGCCGTCCTCACAGCGGAACTCAAAGCCGTCCGAGCACCAACGCGTATCACTGGTTTGCACCGCAATACGACCCTCGTGCCGACGCGGCACGCCGGGCTGTTTGATGCGCCGCGCCAACAGCAGGTCGTGATCGCGCATGACCCGGTAAACCCGTTTCACATTGATCGCCGGCAGCGACTGGGTTTCACGGGCACGACGCAGCAATCCCCAAACACGACGGTAGCCATAGCTGGGCAGTTCGCTGATCTGTTGCTGGATTTCAACCACCAGATCAGCATCGTCCACAGGCCTGCGGCGCCGTACTTTGAGCGATACCGATTGCTTGATTCGAACCGTTAATTGCGAGCGCGCCACACCGAGACATTCGCTGACCAGCTTCACTGGTCGTCCCCCGGCAACAAGGGTGAGTGCGCAATCCATTTTCGCGACCGGGCGATCTCCACGGCCTCTTTGAGGATTTCTGCTTCCATCGTTTTCTTGCCCAGCATCCGTTGCAGTTCACGGATCTGCTTGAGCGCATCGCTCAACTCCGAGGCGGGCACAACGGCTTCACCGGCACTGACCGCCGACAGACTGCCGTCCTGATATAACTTGCGC
This sequence comes from Pseudomonas sp. 8 R 14, assembly GCF_900005955.1. Taxonomy (NCBI): domain Bacteria; kingdom Pseudomonadati; phylum Pseudomonadota; class Gammaproteobacteria; order Pseudomonadales; family Pseudomonadaceae; genus Pseudomonas; species Pseudomonas sp. 8 R 14. The sequence goes on from NZ_CVTH01000046.1 coordinate 3,401, forward strand.
CATAGGAACAGCTGGTTGGCATTGATGCCGTTGCGTCGAGCGACCACCGAAACGCTTTGCCCTGGCTCAAGACTCTCGCGAACCATGGCCAGTTTTTGCTCCGGGCTCCAGCGGCGCCGCCGCTCCTGGCCCAAAAGCTCCCCACTCTTGTCGTTGCTATTAGTCATAAACATAACCGTTTGCCTATCCCTTATCGTAAGGGGGAAACGGTGTCCTGTCTTTCATGGGGCTCGTTCA
>NZ_CVTH01000030.1:0-52164 GCF_900005955.1 Pseudomonas sp. 8 R 14
ACGCGAGCTGACCGTGGACGACAGCGTGCTGCGCCTGCTCGCCCTGCGCCAGCGCCAGTTGCTCAAGGCCCTGAACCTGCGCGGCCATGCGGCGATGCACAGCATCAAGGTCGATACGCCCCAGGACAAGACCTGGCGCGAAGGCAAATTGCCGGACGCGTTGCACAAGGCCCGCGCCCACCCGCAATGGTCGTCCCTCAACCCCCAGGCCAGACTGAGCCAGGCCGAACGCCAGGAACAGGTCGAAGCCCTGGCCCAGCGCCTCGACGAGACTTAAGCCGCCAGCAGCTGCCGGGCCTTGGCCTTGAGCACTTCCAGGTCGAGCACCGGCACGTGCATTGCCTTGGCCTGTTCGTCCCAGTGGCGCAGGCGCAGGCTGACCTGACACAGCGGGTCTTGCTCAAACGCCCGAGCCTCCTCGGCCGTCATCACGCCGCCCTGGTAACCCAGGGTGCGGCGGCTCGCCTCGCTCAAGCATGCGTAGTAGTCCGGCCGGCTGAACGTCAGGTAGCGCTTGGCCTGGACGTGGTACTCCACCAGCCTGGCCAGGCGCTCACTGAAGCCTGCACGGCGCAAATAATCCGCGCCCAACCGCTCATGGCTGACCACGCCATAACCGCCCATGTTCTCGCCACCCTGGCCACACAGATGGCCGATATCGTGGAAAAACGCCGCCAGCACCACTTCATCATCGAAGCCTTCGGCCATGGCCAACTGCGCGGCCTGGGACATGTGCTCGATCTGCGACACCGGCTCGCCGATGTAATCCGCCGCGCCGTGCTGCTCGTACAAAGCGAAGATTGTGGCAATCGCCTGTTCCGGGCTCATCACGCCGGCCCCCACAGGGTTGTGATATTGCGCTCGGCCATCGCCGGCCCCACGCTCATGCCCACACCGGTGTGCATCAAGGCAGCGCTCACGCCAGGTGCGGCCTGCACAAATGAAAACGGTGCCGGGCCCCTGGCGCCGTAGACGCCCTGCCAGCGTTCCATTACCTGGATCTTGCAACCCAAGGTCTGTTCGGCCAACTCGATCATCCAGTCATCCACCTGCTCGGCATTGAACGGCGAGGCATCGCTGCCGTAGTCGTGGGAGTCGCCGATGATCAGTTCGCCATGGGGCGTCGGGCTGATCAGCAGGTGAATCCCGTGCTCGTGCAAGTGCGGCGCCTCGCGCAGGATCTGCGCCTGTACCGGCGCGGCTTCAGGCAGGTCGGCAAAAGCGCCGTAGTGCACACAACTGAGGCCGGTGAGCAAGGCGTGTTGCAGGTTGAGGTTGAGTGCAGGCCGGGCGCGCAGCATTTGCAGGCGGCAGATCTGCGGGTTGAGTTCGGCGATGGCCTCGGCCAACAGGGTTTGATAATCGTGGCCGGAACAGACGATAACCTGCTCGCCACGAAAGCTGCCCGCCGTGCTGTGCACCTGGCCCGGTTCGACATCGCGCACCAGGGTGGAGAAGTAAAATTCCACACCCAGTTGCTGGCTCAGGTAGTGGATCAGCGCCGGTATCGCCTCGCGCGAATACAGTTGCTGGTCGTCCCGGCCATGCAGCGCGGCGCGGTGATGGCGGAACTGGCCGCCGTACAGATCCTTCAACGCCGCGCCTTGCAACAGGACGACGTTATAGCCGTGTTCACGCGCGCGGCCGGCGCAGAAGGCTTCCAGCAGATGTTCTTCGGCTTCGGTACGGGCGAACAGGTACGAGCCGTTGCGCTTGAGCTGCAGGCCGGCAACCCGAGCCCATTGCCCCCAGATATCACGGCTTTGCCGTGCCAGGTCAAGCATCGGCCCCGGCGGCTGCCCGGTGACCAGGGCCTGGCCGAAGTTGCGTACCGAGGCACCCAGGGGCGTGGCGCTGCGCTCGAACACCTTGACCTTGAGCCCGCGCCTGGCGGCGGCGTAGGCGTGGGACAGGCCGAGGATGCCGGCACCGATGATCAGTAAATCTGTCATGGAATATGCAACCCTCTGTAGGAGCGAGCTTGCTCGCGAAGAACGTCAACGATAAGGCAGCGCTTCAGGTTATCCGCGCCGTCTATTCGTTCTTCGCGAGCAAGCTCGCTCCTACAGGTAGAGGTGAAAATTATTGTTTCTCCGACTTGCCGTCATAGCGCTTGCGCCACTCAGCCAGGATGCTGTCGCGGTTTTTCGAGGCCCAGCCGAAGTCGTTCTTGATCAACCGCTGCTCGTAGTCAGCCGGCAATTCGGTCTGCGGCTTGGCGATCCCCGGCTGGGCGAGCACAGCGAAGTTGTCCTTGTACAGGTCCATTGCCGCTGTACTGGCGGAGAAGTCAGCGAGCTTTCTGGCGGCGTCCGCATGGGCGGTACCCTTGATCACGGCGGTGGCTTCGATGTCCCAGCCCAGGCCTTCCTTCGGCAGGATGATGTCCAGCGGTGCGCCCTGGCGCTTCAACTGCACGGCCGGATACTCAAAGGAAATACCAATCGGGAACTCACCGGAAGCCGCCAGCTTGCACGGCTTGGAACCGGAGTGAACGTACTGGCCGATGTTCTGGTGCAAGTCGTCCATGTACTGCCAGCCCTGCTTCTCGCCGAAGGTTTGCAGCCACGCGCTCACATCCAGGAAGCCGGTGCCGGACGAGGCCGGGTTGGGCATCACGATCTTGCCCTTGTACTCGGGCTTGGTCAGGTCTTGCCAGCTCACCGGCTTGGTCAGGCCCTGTTTCTCGGCTTCGACTGTGTTGAAGCAAATGGTCGCGGCCCACACATCCATGCCGACCCAGGCCGGTGGGTTGGCGGCGTCACGGTAATGCTTGCCGATCTTGTCCAGGTCCTTCGGCGCGTAGTTATCGAGCATGCCCTGCTGATCGAGGATCGCCAGGCTCGACGCGGCCAGTCCCCAGACCACATCGGCCTGCGGGCGGTCTTTTTCGGCCAGCAGCTTGGCGGTGATGATGCCGGTGGAGTCACGGACCCATTTGATCTCGACGTCGGGGTTGGCCTGCTCGAAGGCTTTTTTGTAGGTCTTTAACTGCTCGGCTTCAAGGGCCGTGTACACGGTCAACTCGGTCTTGGCGAAGGCATTCAGGCTGAATGCAGTGAGTACGGCAGCGACCAGCGCCAGGGGCTTGAACATGGAGCACCTCCTTCAGGGATATTTATTGGCCGGGCGCGGTCTGGCGCCAGGCTTGGGAGCGGCGCAAGGCGCCACGTGAAGCCCACGCCAGCAGCAGCGAAACGCCGCCTGAGGTGAACAGGATCAGGGTCGACATGGCCGCCGCGCCGCCCACATTGCCGGCGTCGTCCATGTTCAACACGGCGACGGCGGCGAGAATGGTGTCGGGGCTGTAGAGGAAGATCGCGGCGGACACGGTGGTCATCGCCGACACAAACAGGTAGCGCACGATGTCCAGCAGTGCCGGCAGGCAAATCGGTACCGTGACTTTCAAGTAATGGCGATACAGCGGCGCCTTGAGCGACAGCGCCGCCGCTTCGAACTCGGCGTCCAGCTGGCGCAGCGCGGTGGTGGCGGTCATCTGTGCGGTGGTCAGGTAGTGAGCAATGGTGCACACCACCAGCAGGGTCATGGTGCCGTAGAACACATGCAGCGGGTTGCCACTCAGGTTGAAAAAGAACACGTAGCCCAGGCCCAACACCAACCCAGGCACGGCCATCGGCACAAAGCTGAGCATGCGCAGCGCCAGGTTCAGGCCCTTCTGGCCCTTGGTCTTTTCCATCAGGTAGGCGCCGGTGAAGATCAATACGCTGCCGATCAATGCCGTGCACAACGCCAGGGTCAAGCTGTTGCGATAGGCCAGCCAACCGCCGCCGGCCGTGTCTTCGAACTGGTAGTGGCCGAGCGACAGCGACAGGTTGTACGGCCAGAACTTCACCAGCGAGGAGTACACCGCCATGCCGAACACCAGCAGCAACACGGCACTGATGAGCAGCACGATAAGCAGATAGGCGCTATCCCTCAGGCGCGACGGCGCCGGCTGGAAGACCTGGGCGCGGCCACTCATGGCATCGCCGTGGCGACGGCGCAACCAGGCGTCGACGCCAAAGCTGAACAGCGCCGGCAGCAGCAACACCATGCCGATCAACGCACCCCGACCAAACTGTTGCTGGCCGACCACCGCCTTGTAGGCTTCCAGCGCCAGCACCTGGTAATCCCCGCCCACCACCACGGGCACGCCGAAATCCGTAATGGTCAGGGTGAACACCAGGCAGAACGCAGCAAACACCGCCTGGCGCGTGGCCGGCCAGGTGATGCTGCGGAACGCCCGCGCAGGGCTGGCGCCCATGCTCGAGGCCGCGTCGAACAAGCGCGCATCGGCCAGGGACAGCGCCGACAGCAAAATCATCAGGGCATGTGGGAAGGTGTAGATCACTTCACCGAGGACAATGCCCCAGAAGCCGTAGATGTTGTCCGAGAGCAGCCCGCGCAACAGGCCCTGGTTACCGAACAGGTAGACCAGTGCAATCCCCGGCAGCATCGACGGTGCCATCAGCGGAAGCAGCGACAGGCCTCGCCAGAGGGCCTTGCCGGGAATCAACGTGCGTTGCAGGGCGTAGGCAAACAGGTAGGCCAGCGGTACGACAATGGCCGCCACGCTGAGGGAGACTTTCAGGCTATTGCCCAGCAGCCAGTGGAAGTTGGCGCTGGTGAGCAACGCCCGTGCGGCCACCAGGCCACCGCCCTGCCCGGTCTCGCTGCTGAAACCGCGCCAGAAGATCGCCAGCAGTGGTAGCAATACGGCGATGCCCAGCAGCACCAGCCAGAGCAGTTTGCCGCCGACCACGAAAATACGGTCGCCGGTTTCGGCGCGTGACGCTTGACGCGCCAGAGTCAAGACAGCGGCCATCTCAGGCAAACACCTGCAGGCTGCGCGGCGGCAAGGCTACCCAGATGTCCTGGGCGCCCAGGCGCGGCATGGCTTCCGGGGCCAGTTCGGCAAGCAGCGGATGGCCGGGCAGTTGCTCCAGCTCAAAGCTCATGCGGCAGCGGTTGCCGAGGAAAGTGATCTCGCGGACCTTGGCCGGGAACAGGTTCTCCTCATGCACCGACGGGTTGACGCTGATCGCTTCCGGGCGGCAGAACAACCGGCCGGACCTGGCCACGCCGGCATCCTCGGCCAGGCGCATGTTCATCCCGCCGACCTGGGCATGGCTGGCACTGTTGCGGCTGAACGGCAGCCAATTGCCCTGGCCGACAAACTCCGCCACAAACGGCGTGGCCGGGCGGTCGTAGATTTCCTGGGGCGTGGCGTATTGCTCGACCTTGCCGTTGTTCATCACGGCAATGCGGTCGGCCATCAACATGGCTTCGTCCTGGTTGTGGGTGACCATCAGGGTGGTGATACCCAGGCGCCGTTGCAGTTGGCGCAGCTCGGTGCACAGATGCTCGCGCACGCGGGCGTCGAGGGCCGACATCGGCTCATCCAGCAACAGCAATGACGGGGCCGGCGCCAGGGCACGGGCCAGGGCGACCCGCTGCTGTTGGCCGCCGGAGAGTTGGCCGGGGTACTTCTTTTCACTACCAAGCAGCCCCACCAGTTCAAGCATCTGGCCGACGCGCTGGCGCACTTCATCGCGACCGCTGCCGGTGAGGCCGTAGCCGATGTTCGCTTCGACGGTGAGATTGGGAAACAGCGCGTAGGACTGGAACAGAATGCCGTAGTCCCGCGCCTGGGGCGGCAGCAGGGAAACATCGTGGTCACCCAGGTAAAGTTCGCCGCTGTCCTGGCGTTCCAGGCCGGCGATGCAGCGCAGCAACGTGGTCTTGCCGCAGCCGGAAGGGCCGAGCAGGCACACCAGCTCGCCGGCAGCCACGTCCAGGGACACATTGTCCAACGCCGTAAAGGCGCCGAAGCGTTTCTGGATACCGCGCACTTTCATCGGCGCGCCGGGTTGGGTCAGGACTGTGTTCATGGTGGCACCTCATCAAACTGATGAAGGCCATGCTAGGCAGGCAATGCGTCGCTCTTGTGGCAGGAAGGCAAAAGGCGGCGATAGTGGTATTCGCAGATTTGTGTAGGACGCTTGGCGGTGGGCTGCCTGGTCTACCGCAAGGCTTTAGATCGGCGACATTTCCTGCGCCAACCCCAGAAACGCCGCCGGCAGACGAGCGCCTTTTCTTTCCTTGAGGCAGTACAGGTACTCGGGAATCTGCGGCGCATGCTCGAGGGTCAGCACCTTCAGCTGCGGGTCATGGGGCACTTCCTGGCGGGCGATGATGCTGATGCCGATATTGCGCAGCACCGCTTCGCGGATCGATTCACGGCTGCCGATTTCCAGCAGCGGCCCGTAACTGACGCCCGCACCTTGCAGCATCTCTTCCGTAAGCCGCCGCGTGGTGGAGCCGGCTTCACGCATCAACAGCGTATGCCCCGCCAACGCACTGAGGGGTACATGGTCGAGCTTGGCCAGTGGATGGTTGCGGTGTACCGCCAGCACCAACGGGTCGGTGCCCAATACACGGCGGATCAGGCGCGGGTCTTCGAGCAACTGCGAGGATGCAGCGACATCGACGCGGTAATCGTCCAGCGCTTCGAGTACCTGCTGGGAGTTACCGATTTCCACCGATACCTCCACCTGCGGCAGGCGTTCGCGAAAGGCTTTGACCAGGTCGAGGATGTAGTACGGCGCCGTCGCGGCAATCCTCAGTGCGCCCTGGACCTGGCCGCTGTTGCGCAGGAAAAACTCGATGTCCGCTTCCTGCTGCAGCAGCGTCTTGACCATCGGCAGCAGGCGCGCGCCCTCGTCGCTGACGGTGAGGCGGCGCCCGCCACGGTAGAACAGCTCGACGCCGTACTGGCTTTCCAGGTTGCGAATCTGGGTGGTAACGGTGGGCTGGCTCAGGCCGAGTTTTTTCGCCGCCTGGGTGATGCTGCCCAGGCGGGCAACCATAAAAAACGCCTTCAGCTCGGCACTCAGCACACCACCCTCTCATCCTCTATTTGCGCAACAGGCGCAGGCCATTGAACACCACCAGCAGGGCCACGCCCATGTCGGCGAACACCGCCATCCACATGGTCGCCATGCCGAGGAACGTGACCACCAGGAAGATCGCCTTGATCACCAGGGCCAGGGTGATGTTCTGCTTGAGGATACTCGACGTTTGCCGCGACAAACGAATGAATGCCGGAATCTTGCGCAAATCATCGTCCATCAAGGCCACATCGGCCGTCTCGATAGCGGTGTCGGTACCTGCTGCGGCCATGGCAAAGCCAATCTCGGCGCGGGCCAGGGCCGGGGCGTCGTTGATGCCGTCGCCGACCATGCCCACCCGGTGGCCTTGGCCGTAGAGGGTTTCGATGGCGTGCAGCTTGTCGGTGGGCAACAGGTCGCCCTGGGCCTGATCGATGCCGACCTGGGCCGCAATCGCCTGGGCGGTGTGGGTGTTGTCGCCGGTGAGCATCAGAGTCTTGATGCCCAGCTCATGCAGTTGCTGGATGGCTTCGCGGCTGCTGTCCTTGACTGTGTCGGCCACGGCGAACAGCGCCAGCGGGCCGGACTTGTCGAGCAACAGCACCACGGACTTGCCCTGTTTTTCCAGGGCGAACAGCTTTTCTTCCAACTCCGGCGAACACAGGCCGAGGTCTTCCACCAGGCGGTGGTTGCCCAAGTGATAGGTCTGGCCATTAATATCGCCGCGCACGCCGCGACCGGCCAGGGCTTCGAAGTTATCCACAACGTGCACCGGCAGGTTTTTATCCACCGCCGCATTGGCAATCGCCAGCGACACCGGGTGATCGGAGCGCCCGGCCAAACTGGCGGCCAGGGCCGGGGCGCTGTCTTCGACAGTGGGGAACAGTGCCAGGTAATCGGTTTGCACCGGCTTGCCGTGGGTGATGGTGCCGGTCTTGTCGAGGGCCAGGTAGTCAAGCTTGTAACCGCCCTCCAGGTACACACCGCCCTTGATCAGGATGCCTTTGCGCGCCGCAGCCGCCAGGCCGCTGACAATGGTCACCGGGGTGGAGATCACCAGCGCGCACGGGCACGCCACTACCAGCAGCACCAGGGCGCGGTAGATCCAGTCGAACCAGGCGCCGGCCATGAACAGCGGCGGGATCAGCGCCACACCCAGGGCGAACAGGAATACGGCCGGGGTGTAGATTTTCGAGAAGCTGTCGACGAACCGCTGGGTCGGTGCCCGCGCGCCCTGGGCCTGCTCCACCGCATGGATGATGCGGGCCAGGGTGGAGTTGTTGGCAGCCGACGTGACCTTGTACTCCAGGGAACCGGCCTGGTTGATGGTGCCGGCGAAGACCTTATCGCCGACGGTCTTTTCAATCGGCAGGCTTTCACCGGTGATCGGCGCCTGGTCGATGGTGGACTGGCCGGCGGTGACTTCACCGTCAAGGCCGATACGCTCGCCGGGTTTTACCCGCACGATTGCGTCCAGCTCAATGCTTTTGACCTCCATTTCAACCCAGCTTCCATCAGCCTGCCGAACCGTGGCCTGTTCCGGTGTCATCTGCATCAAGCCACTGATGGCATTGCGCGCACGGTCCAGGGACTTGGCTTCGATCAGCTCGGCCACGGTAAACAGGAACATCACCATGGCCGCTTCCGGCCACTGGCCGATCAGGACCGCGCCAGTGACCGCGATACTCATCAACGCGTTGATGTTCAGGTTGAGGTTTTTCAGGGCGATCCAGCCCTTCTTGTAGGTGGTGAGGCCGCCGCTGAGGATCGACACCAGCGCTACCAGCGCAATCACCCAAGTGGGCGCGGCGTTGGTGAAGTGCAGTACTTCGGCGCCCAACGCCCCCACACCGGACAACGCCAGCGGCCACCAATGCTTCTTGGCGGGCGGCTCGGCGGCCGGGGTGCCCTCCACGATCGGATCGGCCTGCATACCCAGGGATTTGATCGCATCGATGATCGGCGCGGTACTCGGCAGGTCATGGGTGACGCCGAGGATGCGGTTGATCAGGTTGAATTCCAGCTGCTGCACACCGGCCAGCTTGCCCAGTTTGTTCTGGATCAGCGTCTGCTCGGTGGGGCAGTCCATGGCTTCGATGCGGAAGGTACTCAGGCGCGAGCCGGCGGTGGGCGCCTCGCTCAACTGCACCAGCGCAGGCGCAGGCGTGCCGGAACAGCAGGAACCGCCATGGCCGTGATCGTGCACGGGGGTGAGTTTCTTCGGCCCATGATCATGGTCATGGTCGTGTTTGTGCGGGGTGTGAATGGAGTCGCTCATCAGGTCGCGTCCGTAAGGTGCCTGTTGCCAAGTAAAGACCCTGTAGCCACTATAGGGTCAAGCACCCATTTGGAGATTGCTGCAATGAAGATCGGCGAACTGGCCAAACTGACCGATTGTCCGGTGGAAACCATCCGTTATTACGAGAAGGAAGGCCTGCTGCCACCCCCGGCACGCACCGAGGCCAACTACCGCGTGTACACCCAGGCGCACACCGAGCGACTGATCTTTATCCGCAACTGCCGCAGCCTCGACATGACCCTGGAAGAGATCCGCAGCCTGCTCGGGCTACGGGACAGCCCCCAGGACCAATGTGAAAACGTGAATGCGTTGATCGACGAGCATATCCACCATGTAAAAGCGCGGATTGACGGGCTGCTGGCGTTGCAGGAGCAGTTGCTGGACCTGCGCCAACGCTGTGGCGGTGGGGACCACTGCGGGATTTTGCAGCGACTGGAGGTCAACGGCGGTGTAGCCGCCAGCGAGGCCGAGCCCTCACACGTAGGCAGAAGCCACGGGCATTAACCGCCCCTCCCACACAAGCCCACACCCTTAGACTGAGGCAGCCTTTAGATAGCCACGTCGGCCTTGATGCTTGGATCAGCGTCATAGCCCACGATTTCAAAGTCTTCGAACTTGTAATCGTAGATCGACGCCGGCTTACGCTTGATCACCAGTTCCGGCAGCTTCTTCGGCGTGCGCGCCAGCTGGGTGCGGATCTGCTCCATATGGTTGCTGTAGGCGTGGGTGTCGCCGGTGGTGACGATGATCTCGTGGGGAATCAGGTCGCATTGCTGGGCCAGCATATGGGTCAGCAGCGCCAGGGCGGCGGTGTTGTACGGCAGGCCGAGGAATACGTCGGAACTGCGGATGTACAACTGCATCGACAGATGGCCGTCATGTACGAACGCCTGGTACAGCAGGTGGCACGGTGGCAGGGCTTGCTTGCCGTTGCGCGCGTTTTCCTGCGGGCTCCTTGTTTCGTCCGGCAGGTATTCGACGTTCCAGCCGTGGAACAGGATGCGACGGCTGTTGGGGTTGGTCTTGAGCGTGTGCACCATGTAGTCGATCTGGTTGATCGTGCCGCCATCCTTGGTCGGCCAGGCGGTCCACTGCTCGCCATACACCGGGCCCAGGTCACCGTCTTCGGTGGCCCACTCGTCCCAGATTTTCACACCGTTTTCGTTCAACCACTTGATGTTGGTGTTGCCGCTCAACATCCAGATCAGTTCGTTGGCGATGCTTTTGAAGTGAAGCTTCTTGGTGGTCAGCAGCGGGAAGCCGTCGGCCAAGTTATGCCGATACTGACGGGCGAACACGGCCTTGGTGCCGGTGCCGGTACGGTCGCCTTTGGTCAGGCCATTGGTCACGACGTCGTTCAGTAGTTCGAGATATTGCTTCATGTCATTACCCGTATCGTTGAAGCCGAGACCTCGCGGGCCTCGGCATTCGAATTTAAAGCGCGGTGTGCTTCAGCGGTTGCGGGCGATTGTACGCCCACCACAGCAGGCCCAGGCCGACCAGGATCATCGGAATGCTGAGCACTTGTCCCATGGTCAGCCAGCCCCACGCCAGGTACCCCAGCTGGGCATCCGGCACGCGCACGAACTCGACGATGAAACGGAAGATCCCGTAGAACAGCGCGAACATGCCGGAAACGGCCATGGTCGGGCGTGGTTTGCGCGAAAAGAGGTACAGGATAAGGAACAGGGCCACGCCTTCCAACGCGAACTGGTACAGCTGCGACGGATGGCGCGGCAGTTGCGCCGGGTCGCTGAACGGCGGGAACACCATGGCCCACGGCACGTCGGTCGGCTTGCCCCACAACTCGGCGTTGATGAAGTTGCCGATGCGCCCGGCGCCCAGGCCGATCGGTACCAGCGGCGCGACGAAGTCCATCAGTTGGAAGAACGACTTGCCGTTGCGCCGGCCAAACCACCAGGCCGCGATCATTACGCCGATAAAGCCACCGTGGAATGCCATGCCGCCTTTCCACACTTCGAAGATCAGCGTCGGGTTGGCGATGTAGGCCGAGAGATCGTAAAACAGCACATACCCCAGGCGCCCGCCGACGATCACCCCCATCGACAACCAGAACACCATGTCGGAGAGCTTCTCCTTGGTCCAGGTCGGGTCGAAACGGTTCAGGCGCCGGGAGGCCAGCAGCCATGCACCGCCGATGCCGATCAGGTACATCAACCCGTACCAGTGGATTTTCAGCGGACCGATGGCCAGGGCCACCGGGTCGATCTGCGGGTAAGGCAGCATTGCGACTCCTCGTTAAATCATTCGTTATGGCAACCGGACCATGCCCGGGCGCGATTAAGCCTGCGTTACAGCAAAAAATTCAAACCGACACAAAACAGCAAGCCGGCGAACAACCGCTTGAGCAAGCGCGGCGACAACCGGTGCGCCAGGCGTGCGCCGAAACGGGCAAACACCATGCTGGTCAGGGCAATGCCCAGCAGCGCCGGCAAATACACGAACCCTAGACTATGAGCGGGCAACAGCGGGTCATGCCAGCCCAGAATCATGAAACTTAACGCACTGGCCAGGGCAATCGGCAGGCCACAGGCGGACGAGGTGGCCACCGCTTGTTGCATCGGCACGCTGCGCCAGGTCAAAAACGGCACGGTCAGCGAGCCGCCGCCGATGCCGAAAATCGCCGAAGCCCAGCCAATCACGGTACCGGCCACAGTCAGGCCGAGCTTGCCCGGCACCGTGCGGCTGGCCTTGGGCTTGACCTCCAGGGCCAGTTGCACGGCGATGATCAGGGCGAATACGCCGATGATCTTCTGCAAGTGGGGGCCGGAAATCGCCTCGGCGGTCAGCGCACCAAAACCGGCGCCGAGCAGGATGCCCACGGTCATCCAGACAAAGATCGGCCAACGCACCGCGCCACGTCGGTGGTGCTCACGCACGGCATTGACCGAGGTAAAGATGATCGTCGCCAGGGAGGTGCCCACGGCCAGGTGGGTCAGCACCTGCGGGTCGAAGCCCTGCAAGGTGAAGCTGAACACCAGCACCGGCACGATAATGATCCCGCCGCCCACGCCAAACAGCCCGGCGAGTACGCCCGCGCACGCGCCCAGCAGCAAATACAGCAGAAATTCCATGGGAGCCCCCAAACCAGGTCCGGCATGTTAACGGATGGAAGGCATGCGACCCAACTGGATACGATGGAACACCGCTGCCGGTGTGGGTAGAGTGGCAAAAAACACAAACGGGAATCGCCTGATGTGCCTGATTGTTTTTGCCTGGCGGCCGGGCCATGCCCAGCCGCTGATCGTCGCGGCCAACCGTGATGAGTTCTACGCCCGCCCCAGCCTGCCGCTGGCGCAGTGGCCGGATGCGCCCGAAGTCTACGCCGGCCGCGATCAGGAAGCGGGCGGCACCTGGCTGGGCGTGAATGCCGATGGGCGTTTTGCTGCCCTGACCAATATCCGTGATCCGCACCAGCCGCCGGCACGCAAGTCCCGCGGGGAGCTGGTGGCACGGTTTCTCAGTGGTTCGCTGCCGATTGACCAGTATTTGGCCGAGGTTAACGGCCGTTCGATTGAATATGCCGGGTTTAACCTGCTGGTGGGGACGCGGGAAGAGTTGTGGCATTACAACGCCAATCACACCGAGCCGACGCAGTTGAAAGCGGGCGTGTATGGGTTATCCAATGCAGGGCTGGATACACCTTGGCCAAAACTGCTTAAGGCCAAAGCCGCGCTGAGTGAGTTGCTGAACGATCCCCGGCCCGAAGCGCTACTGGAGATTCTGAGCGATCCGCAGATTGCACCGTTTGCCGAGCTGCCGGATACCGGCGTGGGGTTGGCGACGGAGAGTTTGCTGTCGAGTGTGTTTATCGCCAGCCCCAGTTATGGGACACGGGCGAGCACGGCGTTGATTGTGAATGCCGATGGCACGCGGCGGATGGTGGAGCGCAGCTTTGGACCGCATGGTGGACGGCTCGGAGAGGTAGAACTCAAGTTCTGACGCTGATGTACCCAGCAGCGCGCCCGACGCAGCCTCGCTTGCGCTCGACAGCTGCTACGGGCGGGGGCTGCGTATCGCCATTAAAGGGTCTTGGCAGACGCCGGGTTGATCATCCGCGTCAGCCCCAGGTTTTTCAGCGCCAATTGCAGCGAGCTGTGGATAACCTGCGGGTTGTCGATGGTCATCAACTCCGCCAGCAGATCCTTGGCCATGCTCAGTTCAACCTGGCGCAGCATCCACTTCACCTTCGGCAGGTTGGTGGCGTTCATCGACAGGCTATCAAAGCCCATCGCCATCAACAGCACCGCTGCCGCCGGGTCACCGGCCATTTCACCGCAGATGCTCACCGGCTTGCCTTCGGCATGGGCGTCGCGCACCACGTGTTGCAGGGCTTGCAGCACCGCCGGGTGCAGGTAGTCGTAGAGGTCGGCCACCCGTGGGTTGTTACGGTCCACGGCCAGCAGGTACTGGGTCAGGTCGTTGGAGCCCACGGACAGGAAGTCCACCTGCCGCGCCAGTTCCTTGGCCTGGTACACCGCCGCCGGGATTTCGATCATCACGCCAATCGGCGGCATCGGTACGTCGGCGCCTTCGTCGCGCACTTCGCCCCAGGCACGGTGGATCAGGTGCAAGGCTTCTTCCAGCTCATGGGTGCCGGAGATCATCGGCAGCAGGATGCGCAGGTTGTTCAGGCCTTCGCTGGCCTTGAGCATGGCTCGGGTCTGCACCAGGAAGATTTCAGGGTGGTCGAGGGTAACGCGAATACCGCGCCAGCCGAGGAAGGGGTTGTCTTCCTTGATCGGGAAATACGACAGTGACTTGTCGCCACCGATGTCCAGGCTGCGCATGGTCACCGGCAACGGGTGGAAGGCGGACAGTTGCTCGCGATAAATCGCCAGCTGCTCCTTCTCACTCGGGAAACGCTGGTTGATCATGAACGGCACTTCGGTGCGGTACAGCCCCACGCCTTCGGCGCCGCGCTGTTGCGCGCGCGCCACATCGGCCAGCAGGCCGGTGTTGACCAGCAGCGGTACACGGTGACCGTCGAGGGTCACGCACGGCAGTTCGCGCAAGGAATCGAGCCCGAGCGCCAGTTGCTTCTCTTCTTCCACCACCTCGGCGTATTGCTTGCGCAGGACTTCGCTGGGGTTGGTAAACACCTCGCCGCGATGCCCATCGACGATCATGTCGATACCGTCGACCTTGGAGTACGGCAGGTCCACCAGGCCCATCACCGTCGGAATGCCCATGGCCCGGGCCAGGATCGCGACGTGGGAGTTACCCGAACCCAGGACCGAGACCAGGCCCACCAACTTGCCTTCGGGCACTTCGCCGAGCATGGTGGCGGTCAGTTCTTCACTGATCAGGATGGTGTTGTCGGGGTAGACCAGGTTGGTGCTGCGGTCTTCCTGCAGGTAGGCCAGCAGGCGGCGGCCGAGGTCGCGCACATCCGAGGCCCGCTCGCGCAGGTAGGCGTCGTCCATCAATTCGAAACGGTTGACGTGATCGGTGACCACCTGACGCAGCGCGCCCTGGGCCCACTGGCCAGTCTTGATCACGGTCTTGACTTCGTTCCCGAGGGACGCGTCGTCGAGCATCATCTGGTACACGTCAAACAGCGCGCGCTCTTCGGGGCGCAACTGGGTGGCCAGCTTGGTCGACAGGTTGCGCATGTCGGCGCGCACGCCTTCCAGGGCCGTCTTGAACAGTTTGATTTCAGCGTCGATGTCGTCGACGTGCTTGTCCGGCACCACATCGAGGTCGGCCGGCGGCAACATGACCACGGCAGTACCGACCGCCGCACCCGGCGAACCCGGTACACCGACGAACTTGGCTTCCTGGATACCCTTGCCCTGGCCGCCCAGGCCGCGAATCGAGCCGGTGGCTTCGGCGTGGGCGATAACCCCGGCGAGCTGCGCGCTCATGGTCACGAGGAAGGCTTCTTCGCCCTCGTCGAACTGGCGACGTTCTTTTTGCTGGATGACCAATACGCCGACGACGCGGCGGTGGTGAATGATCGGTGCGCCGAGGAACGAGGCGTAGCGCTCTTCGCCGGTTTCGGCAAAGTAGCGATAACGCGGGTGATCGGCCGCGTTTTCAAGGTTCAGGGGTTCTTCACGCGTCCCCACCAAGCCCACCAGACCTTCATTGGGCGCCATGCTGACCTTGCCGATGGAGCGCTTGTTCAAGCCCTCGGTGGCCATCAGCACAAAACGGTTGGTCTCTGGGTCCAGCAGGTAAACCGAGCAGACCTGGCTGCCCATGGCTTCCTTGACGCGCAACACAATAATCCCCAACGCCGCCTTGAGATCCTTGGCGGAGTTAACTTCCTGGACGATCTTGCGCAGCGTATTGAGCATGGCTCGGGGTCGAACTCCGTCGTCAGTCGCGCGCTAAAAGGCGCGGGGCAAGCTCTTTGAGAGCGCGACGATAAACCTCGCGCTTGAATGTCACCACCTGGCCCAGCGGGTACCAATAACTGACCCAACGCCAGCCATCGAACTCCGGCTTACCGGTCAAATCCATCCGCACCCGCTGCTCGTTGGAGATCAGGCGCAGGAGAAACCATTTCTGCTTCTGGCCGATGCACAGCGGTTGGCTGTGGGTACGCACCAGGCGTTGCGGCAAACGATAGCGCAACCAGCCCCGGGTACAGGCCAGAATCTGCACATCTTCACGCTCAAGGCCGACTTCTTCGTTCAACTCACGGTACAAGGCGTCTTCAGGGGTTTCGTCGGGGTTGATTCCGCCTTGAGGAAACTGCCAGGCATCTTGGTTGATTCGGCGAGCCCATAGCACCTGTCCGGCATCATTCGTAAGAATAATCCCGACATTAGGACGGAAACCATCGGGGTCGATCACGGCAACAACCTCGCAAACGCATGTCGCCGCATTGTTCCACAAAGGTTGTTCCAGCGGCAACGAGGCTTCTTACCTTATGTGCACTCTTGTGAAAAGACCGTATTCTGGACGCCTTTTTACAGACTTTTCAGCGAGTAACTGCAATGCGCCTGGCTTTATTCGACTTGGACAACACCCTTCTCGGCGGTGACAGCGACCACGCCTGGGGCGATTACCTCTGCGAACGGGGGATTCTCGACGCGGTCGCCTACAAAGCCCGCAACGACGAGTTCTACCAGGACTACCTGGCCGGCAAGCTGGACAACGCCGCCTACCTGAACTTCTGCCTGGACATCCTCGGCCGCACCGAGATGGCCCAGCTGGACGAATGGCATAACGACTATATGCGCGACTGCATCGAGCCGATCATGCTGCCCCTGGCTGCTGAACTGCTGGCCAAGCACCGCGCCGCTGGCGACAAGCTGGTGATCATCACCGCCACCAACCGTTTCGTCACCGCGCCAATTGCCGCACGCCTGGGCGTCGAGACGCTGATCGCCACCGAGTGCGAGATGGAAAATGGCCGCTACACCGGGCGCAGCACTGATGTGCCGTGTTTTCGTGAAGGCAAGGTGACGCGCTTGAATCGGTGGTTGGAAGAGACTGGCTACAGCCTGGAAGACAGTTACTTCTACAGCGACTCGATGAATGACCTGCCGCTGTTGGAGCAGGTGACGCATCCGGTGGCGGTGGATCCGGATCCGAATCTGCGCGCTGAAGCCGAGAAGCGGGGTTGGCCGGTGATTACCCTGCGTAGCGAGTAACCGTGGTGAGCGGGCTTGCCCCGCTCACCACACCGGCTTGGCGCCCATGAGCCCGGCAATCGCCACAAACCCCACCAGGCTTACCACCGCCAGCACCAAGGTGAAATTCAGGCTGCCGCCCTCGCCTTTGCGCAGCCGGTTAAGCCGTGCCACCAGCCAGAACCAGGCCAGCGCGGCCACGGTGTAGAGGATGCTGGAACCCAGGATCCAGGTCTGCCCCAGCGGCCAGCCGACCAGGTGCACCAGCCACCAGCCGGTAAACGGCATGCTGACCATGCAAACGCCCATCAGCAACCACACGAACGCCCACGGGCGCTGCACAGTCACGGCCGGGCCGGCGCTGCGCTTGCGCCAGGCCAACAGCGCCAGGCCGATGCCGCTGAGCAGCAGCAACACCGTGGCGGCGATGTGGATAACTTTGAGGGTGGTCAGGGTTTCCATATGTCGTTTTCCTTAAAGGCCGCCCCAATCAGCGTAGTCGCTCAACCGAGAAACAGTTTGTAGGCCGGGTTATCGCTTTCATCCCAATACGGGTAGCCAATGGCCTCCAGGGCCGCCGGTACCAGATGGCGCTCGTTCGCCGGCACTTGCAGGCCGGCGACCACACGGCCGTCAGCGGCACCGTGGTTGCGATAGTGGAACATCGAGATGTTCCAGCGTCCGCCCAATTTATTAAGAAAGTTGAACAGCGCCCCCGGACGTTCCGGGAATTCGAAACGGAACACCACTTCATCACTGACCTTGGCCGCATGCCCGCCGACCATATGGCGGATGTGCAACTTGGCCAGTTCGTTCTCGGTCAGGTCCAGCACCGGGAAACCCTGGCCGGTGAGGCTGGCGATCAGCGCACTGCGCGGGTCGTTTTCCGGGTGGGTCTGCACGCCGACAAAGATGTGCGCTTCGCTGCCGGAGTGGTAGCGGTAGTTGAACTCGGTGATCTGGCGCTTGCCCACCGCCTCGCAGAACGCCTTGAAGCTGCCCGGTTTCTCAGGGATGGTCACGGCAATAATGGCTTCGCGGCCTTCACCCAGCTCGGCGCGCTCGGCCACATGGCGCAGGCGGTCGAAGTTGACGTTGGCGCCGGAGTCGATGGCCACCAGGGTCTGGCCGGTGACGCCACGGGTCTCCACGTATTTCTTGATGCCTGCTACGCCGAGCGCGCCGGCCGGCTCGGTGATGGAACGGGTGTCGTCGTAGATGTCCTTGATCGCGGCACAGATTTCATCGGTGCTGACGGTGATCACTTCATCCACATAGTGTTTGCAGATGTCGAAGGTGTGCTGGCCGATCTGCGCCACCGCCACGCCATCGGCAAAAATGCCCACGGTGGGCAGCACCACACGCTCGCCGGCGGCCATGGCAGCTTGCAGGCAGTTGGAGTCGTCCGGCTCGACGCCGATGATCCTGATCTCCGGGCGCAGGTATTTCACGTACGCCGCAATGCCCGCGATCAGCCCGCCGCCGCCCACCGGTACGAAAATCGCGTCCAGGGGCCCCGGGTGCTGGCGCAGGATCTCCATCGCCACGGTGCCCTGCCCGGCAATGGTGTGCGGATCATCGTAGGGGTGAATGTAGACGTAGCCTTTTTCGTCGACCAGCTTCAGCGAGTAGGCCAGGGCTTCCGGGAAGGAATCGCCGTGCAGCACTACTTTGCCGCCACGGGAGCGCACGCCTTCGACCTTGATCTCCGGAGTGGTCTTGGGCATCACGATCGTGGCCTTGACCCCCAGCACCTTGGCCGCCAGGGCCAGGCCCTGGGCATGGTTGCCCGCCGAGGCCGTGACCACGCCGCGCGCGCGCTCTTCAGCCGTCAATTGAGTCAGCTTGTTGTACGCGCCGCGAATCTTGAACGAGAACACCGGCTGCAAGTCTTCACGCTTGAGCCAGACCTTGTTGCCCAGCCGCTCGGAGAGCTGGCGGGCGGTCTGCAGCGGGGTTTCTACGGCAACGTCATAGACGCGCGAGGTGAGGATCTTTTTGACGTACTGTTCAAGCATCGGCGGAAATCACTGGGCGGGTTGGGCAGGGCCAAGGAGTCTAACCCAGCGTTTGGCCGGGCGACCACACGAATCCGGAGGTTTTGTTGGGTTATACTCGCGCCCCTCTTTACTCCCCGCCCGTTCCGGAGCCCGCATGACCCAGGATCAACTCAAACAGGCAGTGGCCCAGGCCGCCGTCGATTTAATCCTTCCCAAACTCGACGACAAGAGCATCGTCGGTGTCGGCACCGGCTCCACCGCCAACTGCTTTATCGATGCGCTGGCCCGGCACAAAGGCGCATTCGACGGCGCCGTGGCCAGTTCCGAAGCCACCGCCGCGCGTCTCAAGGGCCATGGCATTCCGGTGTACGAACTCAACACCGTGAGCGACCTGGAGTTCTACGTCGACGGCGCCGATGAAAGCGACGAACACCTGAACCTGATCAAGGGCGGCGGTGCAGCCCTGACCCGCGAGAAGATCGTCGCGGCGGTGGCCAAGACCTTTATCTGCATCGCCGACGCCAGCAAGCTGGTACCGGTGCTCGGCGCGTTCCCGCTGCCGGTGGAAGTCATCCCGATGGCTCGCAGCCACGTAGCCCGCGAACTGGTAAAGCTCGGTGGCGATCCGGTGTACCGCGAAGGCGTGTTGACCGACAACGGCAACATTATCCTCGACGTGTTCAATATGCAGATCACCCACCCGGTGGAGCTTGAGACCCAGATCAACGCCATCGTCGGCGTGGTCACCAATGGCCTGTTCGCTGCGCGTCCGGCGGATGTGCTGCTGCTGGGCACTTCCGAAGGCGTGAAAACCCTTAAAGCCTGATGCAAAACCCAATGTGTCTCAGGGATTGGGTTTCTTGAACACATAAAACAGGTTCGGCTCGCTGACCAGGTACAACGTACCCTCGTCATCCATGGCGATTCCTTCGGCCTGGGGCACCCGTTTTTTCAGGCCATGGCGTCCATTGAGCAGAGACAGGCTGCTCAATGGGCGACCGTCGATGTCCAGCTCCAGCACCAGGAACGACTCATCCGACAGCGCCAGCAAATGACCGCTGCGCTCGTCGTATTGCAGGCTCGACAGGTCGCGTACAAACAACCCGGCATCGCGCTTGGGGTTGTTGATCACGTGCACCGAGTAGGTTTTTTCCGGTTTGAAATGGGGAAAGCCGTGGACCTCGTAGATCAGCATCGGGTCGCGTTCCTTGGCCAC
The DNA here is from genome assembly GCF_900005955.1 of Pseudomonas sp. 8 R 14. Lineage (NCBI taxonomy): Bacteria > Pseudomonadati > Pseudomonadota > Gammaproteobacteria > Pseudomonadales > Pseudomonadaceae > Pseudomonas > Pseudomonas sp. 8 R 14. The sequence continues at coordinate 20,013 of NZ_CVTH01000030.1, forward strand.
GAACAGGCGCTTGCCCACCGAGTCATAGGCCAACCCCTCAAACCCCTTGTTGCCCCCGACATGCAGGCCCAGGGTCATCTGTTCCGCATCGGCGGCGTCGAGGAATTGGGTATCGTCGTCCACATGCACCTTGATCAGCCGCTGCTGGCGCTCGTCGGTGATGACATAGATGTTGTCGCTGATAAATTCCACCGCCTCGGCATCACCAAACCCCACCAACGGGATGCGTCGCAGGATCTTGCCCTCAAGGGACAGCTCGATCAGCTCGGCGTTTTTATTGGTGACGGTAAACAGGCTCTTGCGTACCGGATCGTAGGTGAGGGCCGAGACATCGTCGTCGAGCCCTTCGATAACCTGGGCTTCAAGGGTCACTCGGTAATCCGCCAGGCCGATGGAGCGCTCGTCCGCCGGCTGACGCCAGGCCTGCCAGTTGAACCAGGCGCGCTCGAACAGGCGAAAATGCTGCGCAACAGCCCCGGCGCTGACCAGGGCGATCAACACCAGCATAAAAAGAATGGGTTTGGGGCGGGCAAATCGACGCATCGGGCGGTGCTCAAAGTCAAAAGTGGCGAATGAATATCACGCCTGTCTGAATTTAAACTTAAACGCGCCCCGGTGTCTGGCGAATGCCGCTAATAGAGAAATATCCGACGTGATTCGTCTGTTATTTCTGCTTTTCGAAACGATAGAACAGGTTTGGCTCACTGACCATATAGAGCGTGCCGTCCTCATCCATCGTTACCCCCTCCGCACGGGGGATGGTGTTCTTGAGGCCGTTGAAGCCACCGAGCAGGGTCATGAAGCTGACTTGTTCACCCTTCTCATCCAACTCCAGCAACAAGTGGGAGTCGGCCGATAACACCAGCAGATGGCCGGTGCGCGGGTCGATGGCCAGGGCCGAAAGGTTGCGCATCTCCAGCTCTTTGCTGGCCAGTTTCTGTTTATCGCCGACAAGGGTCTGGCTGCCGTCGCTTTTCCAGGTGAACAACGCCGGCGGCCGCTCTTCTCCCAGCACAAATTGCTGATTGCGCTTGTCCCAGGTAAGCCCCTCGAACGCTTTGTTCTGATCCTTGGACGGGCCCAGGTCATAGCTCGGGAAGTCGGCCTTGTTCAATTGCTGGGTGGCAGCGTCGATCTTGACGATGGTCAGGTTGTGCTGGCGTTCGTCGACCACGGCCATCAGGCCATTTTCCATCACGGTCACGCCTTCCGGGTTGTCCCAGCCATTGAGCGGCATCTTGCGCAATACATCGCCTTGCAGGCTCAGCTCGACAAGGAACGGGTTTTTACCCATGACGGAAAACAGGGTTTTGGTCTGCGGGTTATAGGAGACGTCCGAGGCTTCGTCTTTCTCCATGCCCGGCAAAACCTTGGCGTCGATGACAACGTGATAGTCAGGCAACCACACACTTTCGCTGCGCTCGGCGGGCGTTTCAAAGCCCTCCAACAGCCACAGCACGCCGCGATCGTCCCAATGCATGGCCCAGGAAATGCCGTACACGATGGCACCCGCCAGAAATAGCCAGGAATACCAGCGCAAGGCAAAGCGAGAGCGCGGCTTGGGTGTGGCGGAAGGCAGGGACACGGCCATTGGGTGCTTTTCCGGAAAGTCAGCGGTAGGTGATAGCACAGGATCAATGGACCCGCGCGCAGGAGGCTGAGGATTATCCGGATGGGGTGTGAAAAAAATGCAAAAGCCGATGCACGAGATGGACTCGGACCCAATGTGGAAGGGGGCAAGCCCTAATGCCAGTCAGTTAAGCGTACATCGCCTCCTGTAGGAGCGAGCTTGCTCGCGAAAAACGTCAACGATAACGCGTGCTTCCTGAATGAACGCGGCGCCTGTGAGTTTTTCGCGAGCAAGCTCGCTCCTACAAAAAGCCTTAACTGACTGGCATTAGGGCAAGCCCCCTTCCACATCAGGTGCTTATCGAACGCTGCTTTCGAAACGATTCACGCCGGTCAATTCCAACACCAGGTCATCACCCACATTCAATGGGCCCACGCCGGCCGGGGTGCCGGTGAGGATCACGTCGCCGGCCTGCAGCGAGAAGCAGCCGGCCATGTACTGGATCATCGGCACGATCGGGTTGAGCATGCTCGCGCTGTTGCCGTCCTGGCGCACTTCGCCATTGATGGTCAGGCGAATGCCAATATCGGTCACGTCCGCGAAGGTGCTGCCGACCACGAACGGCGCAATCACCGCCGCGCCGTCGAAGGACTTGGCGATTTCCCACGGCAGGCCCTTGGCTTTCAGCTCGGATTGCTTGTCGCGCAGGGTCAGATCCAGGGCCGGGGCGAAACCGGAGATGGCGTCCAGCACCTCTTCACGGCTGGGCTTGTTCGACAGCGGCTTGCCGATCAGCACCGCGATTTCCGCCTCGTAGTGCACCGAACCGCGCTCGGTCGGAATGCTGAAACCGCCTTCCAGCGGGACGACGCAACTGCCCGGCTTGATGAACAGCAACGGCTCGGTCGGCACCGGGTTGTCCAGTTCCTTGGCATGTTCGGCGTAGTTACGCCCAATACACACCACTTTACCGACAGGAAAGTGGATATTGGTGCCGTCGACATACTTGTGCTGGTAGCTCATGAAACGACTCCTTCGGGGGCGGTTAAACCGCGAAAATCTTGCCAGGGTTCATGATCCCGTTCGGGTCGAACACCGCCTTCACTGCTTTCATGTATTCGATCTCAACCGGCGAACGGCTGTAGGTCAGGTAATCACGCTTGGTCATGCCCACGCCGTGTTCGGCGGAGATCGAGCCGTTGTACTTCTGAACGGTTTCGAACACCCACTTGTTCACCGTGGCGCACTTGGCGAAGAACTCATCCTTGCTCAGGTTTTCCGGCTTGAGGATGTTCAGGTGCAGGTTGCCGTCGCCGATATGGCCGAACCAGACAATTTCGAAGTCCGGGTAGTGTTCGCCGACGATAGCGTCAATTTCCTTCAAGAACGCCGGAACTTTGGAGACTGTGACCGAAATATCGTTCTTGTACGGCGTCCAGTGGGAAATGGTCTCGGAGATGTACTCGCGCAGTTTCCACAGGTTATGCAACTGGGTTTCGCTCTGGCTCATCACGCCGTCCAGCACCCAGCCCTGCTCGACGCATTGCTCGAAGGTTTCCAGGGCGTGGTTGGCGACTTCTTCGGTGGTGGCTTCGAATTCCAGCAGCGCGTAGAACGGGCACTCGGTTTCGAACGGCGCCGGCACATCGCCACGACCGAGGACTTTGGCCAGGGCCTTGTCGGAGAAGAACTCGAAGGCGGTCAGGTCCAGCTTGCCCTGGAAGGCGTGCAGCACCGGCATGATCGAGTCGAAATCGGTGGTGCCGAGCACCATCGCGGTGAGGTTTTTCGGCGCACGGTCCAGGCGCATGGTGGCTTCGACCACAAAGCCCAGGGTGCCTTCGGCGCCGATAAACAGTTGGCGCATGTCATAGCCGGTGGCGTTCTTGATCAGATCGCGGTTCAGCTCCAGCACATCACCCTTGCCGGTGACGACCTTCATGCCAGCCACCCAGTTGCGGGTCATACCGTAGCGAATGACCTTGATCCCGCCGGCATTGGTGCCGATATTGCCGCCAATCTGGCTGGAACCGGACGACGCGAAGTCCACCGGGTAGTACAGGCCTTTTTCTTCGGCGACGTTCTGCAATTGCTTGGTGACCACGCCCGGCTGGCACACGGCGGTGCGGTCGGTGAGGTTCACGTCGAGGATCTGGTTCATATAATCGAACGAGACGACCACTTCGCCATTGGCCGCCACGGCAGCAGCCGACAGGCCGGTACGACCACCGGATGGCACCAGCGCCACCTTGTGCGCATTGGCCCAACGGACGATGGCCTGCACCTGCTCGGTGGTCTTGGGGAACACGATGGCGGTCGGCGCGGGCGCGAAGTGCTTGGTCCAATCCTTGCCGTAAGCCTCCAGGGAGTCGGCGTCGGTCAGCACTTTGCCGGGCTCAACCAGGGTCTTTAGCTCATCAATCAGGGCAGGATGGGTCATCGACAGAACTCTCGAACAATTCATGGTCATCCTGAGAACGCTTCACGTCGCAGGAATAGGTGTTTAGCGGGGCGCGTATGCTAGCATACCGCCCCCGCAGGACAGAGCCCAAGGGCGTTTCTGCGGTGACGGCTTTCCTGCCGTCCGGGTCAGCTCTGTGCCCTGATTTACCAATACGTTTCTGTTTGACGAGTGGCTGTTGTCGTCAGGCAAGACGCCGCGACGACTCATAGCTGGCTATGGGGAGGAGCGGCAACGCAGCATGACGGCAACAGACGCCGTCAAACGGGAACAGTATTGGTGAATCAGGGCACATCCGGCTATTCGATTCCCTGCCATTTTTCTCCGGGATACAGGTTTACGCAGATGAGCAAGACTTCTCTCGATAAGAGCAAGATCAAGTTCCTTCTTTTGGAAGGCGTCCACCCATCGGCTGTCGACGTTCTGAAAGCTGCCGGGTACACCAGCATTGAGTACATCACCAGTTCTCTGCCGGAAGCCCAGCTCAAGGAAAAGATCGCCGATGCACACTTCATCGGCATTCGCTCCCGCACTCAACTGACCGAAGAGATCTTCGATCACGCCAAGAAACTCGTGGCAGTTGGCTGTTTCTGCATCGGCACCAACCAGGTCGACCTCAATGCAGCGCGCGAGCGCGGCATCGCAGTGTTCAATGCCCCGTACTCCAACACCCGTTCCGTCGCGGAGCTGGTGCTGGCCGAGGCCATCCTGCTGTTGCGCGGTATCCCTGAGAAGAACGCCTCCTGCCACCGTGGCGGCTGGATCAAGAGCGCGGCCAACTCCTTCGAAATCCGGGGCAAGAAGCTGGGTATCGTCGGTTACGGTTCGATCGGCACGCAACTGTCGGTACTGGCCGAAGGCCTGGGCATGCAGGTGTTCTTCTACGACACCCTGACCAAGCTGCCATTGGGCAACGCCACCCAGGTGTCGAGCCTGACCGAACTGCTGGGCATGTCCGACATCGTCACCCTGCACGTTCCGGAAACCGCTGAGACCCAGTGGATGATCGGCGAGAAGGAAATCCGCGCCATCAAGAAAGGCGGCATCCTGATCAACGCTGCACGGGGCACCGTGGTCGAGCTGGACGCCCTGGCCGACGCCATCAAGGACAAGCACCTGATCGGCGCGGCAATCGACGTGTTCCCGGTGGAGCCACGCTCCAACGACGACATCTTCGAAAGCCCGCTGCGTGGCCTGGACAACGTGATCCTGACCCCGCACATCGGTGGTTCCACTGCCGAAGCCCAAGCCAACATCGGCCTGGAAGTGTCGGAGAAGCTGGTCAAGTACAGCGACAACGGTACCTCGGTCTCGTCCGTCAACTTCCCGGAAGTGGCCCTGCCGGCTCACCCTGGCAAGCACCGCCTGCTGCACATCCACCAGAACATCCCTGGGGTGATGATGGAGATCAACAAGGTGTTCGCGGAAAACGGCATCAACATCTCCGGTCAGTTCCTGCAGACCAACGAGAAGGTCGGCTACGTGGTGATCGACGTCGACGCCGAGTACTCGGACCTGGCGCAAGAGAAGCTGCAGCACATCAACGGCACTATCCGTAGCCGCGTGTTGTTCTAACGCTGCACACGCTGCACAAAAAATGGGAGACCCGCAGGGGCCTCCCATTTTTTTGTCTGAACAAATCTTACTTGACGTTAACCGTGATCACTTTCGAGGCTACAGTGGGCTCGAATTGGCGATGCACGTTGTCGCCTGCGACCAGTTGCAGGGTGTGCTTGCCTGGAGCCAGGGTCAGTTCGGTTTCAGTCTGCGCCTTACCGAAGTGAATCGACGTGGCGGTGGCTGGGATGGCCTCATCAGCCTTCAGCGACTGTACATCCTGGTCTACCAGCAGATGATGGTGGCCGGCGTTTGGTACTTGCTTGTCGATAGGCTCAAGGTCCAGGCCCTTGACGCCGAATTTGACGGTGAAGGTTTTGTCGACGGTCGCGCCATCCTTGGGCGAGACGATAAACACCTCAGCCCCCTTGGGCGCGGGGGTACGCGGAACATCGGCGGCATTCGCCAACATCGAGGCACCCAGCAGCAGGCTGGCAATGGTTGCACGGGACAATAGGGCTTTCATTCGCTTCTCCAGTTTTTCCATGAAATCTGTAGGGTTCTGACAACTTCGCGACAAATTGCTGTCCAAGGCACTCACCACCATAGCAAAGCGATGCTGAACGGCGCCTCGCACATTCGAATTCTTTAGGAGTGACCATGCGCTTTTCGCCTGGCCTGTTACTGTTGCTGCCCCTTCTGAGCCCCCTGGCTCATGCCGAACTGATCGACGATGTAAACGATCGCGGCGAACTCCGCATCGCCCTTGAAGCCAACACACCACCGTACAATTTCAAGGAAGGCGACAAACTCACCGGCTTTGAAGTCGAGCTGGGTGAACTGCTGGCAAAGGAAATGGACGTGCGCCCCTCGTTTATCACCACCGACGATGCCGACATGCTGCCGGGGGTCTCAACCGGCAAATACGATGTGGCCATCAACCATGTCGCTATGACTGCCGAGCTTAAGGATCAGTTCGATTTCAGCGAGGCTTATCACGACAAGCCTGAACTGGCGATCCCGTTCCAGAAGGGCAACCCGGCCTTCAAGACCAGCCTGGACGGGGCGTTGAAGCGGGTGAAGGACGATGGCCGATTAAAGGCACTGTCCCAGAAGTGGTTCGAGGACCAGGCCCCTACAGGCGCGCCAACGCCTGTGCCGCCGCAGGCAACTCCAGCTCACTGAACACCTGCACGCCATGGCGCTTGAGCAGCGCCGCCGTGACGCCTTCGCCACTGACCTTGACACCGGTGAAAGTGCCGTCATAAGTCAGCAGGTTGCCGCAGGACGGGCTATTGGCCTTGAGAATGGCGATGCGGATGTGATGGCGCTGCACCAACGCCAAGGCTTGCCGGGCGCCGTCGAGGAAGGCGGCGCTGAAGTCTTCGCCCTCGGCCGTCAACACTTGGGCGCGGCCTTCCCACACATCGATGCCCTGCCCACCTGGAATCTCGGCAGAGGGCCTGGGCGTCGGCAGACCGCCCGACACTTCCGGGCAGATCGCAACCACGCGCCCTTCAGCCTGCCACGCCGCCAGTTGATCGAACGGCCCGCTGGCCCCACCGTCGTAGCGCACCTTGTGGCCAAGCAGGCAGCGGCTGATCAGAATCTTTTGCATGGTTAGAACGGCTCGTTGCCGCGCCGACGAAACCAGCCGGTGAGAGACAGGCGCTCGCGCGTAGCCGGCATGACTTCGTGGGGCACTTCGCCCGACAGGAACACCACCAGGCATCCACCGCTGGGCACCACGTCGTATTCGACGCCGTCCTTGAGGTACATACGCAACTGGCCACCGTGCTCGGGCAACCAGGCGTCGTTCAAGTAGATCACCGCCGAAACCATGCGCCGATCATCGTCGCGGAACCGGTCCAGGTGCCTGAGGTAAAACGCGCCGGGGGGATACATCGCGAAGTGGCTTTCGAAATCCTCAAGGCCGAGGAACAAACCACGGTTCATCGCCAGGCGCAGCGTGTCCATCAACGCCATATAGCTGTCACAGACCGCCGCGTCGCCCTCCTCCAGCCACTGGATATGGTCGCCGCGAATACCCTCGCGAATCTCCTGGGCCGGCCCGCGCCCCACTGCCGCCGGGGCCAGTTCACCCTCGGCCGCACGTTTACGGCACTCAGCCGCCAGTTCCAGGGTCAGAGCCTGGGGCAGGAAGCCGTTCTGCTGCGACCAGCCTTTTTCGGCCAGGTCATCGACGATGCGTTGCAGCAGGGGGTGATCGAGGGGTATTTGCATGGCGCGCATAGTATCCATACGCCTGTGAATCCGACAGAGCCGCCGAGCGTCTGAATACACTTTAGTCAGCTGACTGATAGGACTTCTCGACAAATCCTACGCCCGACACGGACAATAGTGGCCGACTGACAGGAGTCCATATGCGTCGTTTGTTTTTTTCCTTGCTGATGTTCTGCGTTTTGCCCGCCTGGGCAGACGGCCATGACCAGTTGTACAAGGTCGCCGGCTGGGCCGAACAACGTGCGCATTTCAATGACGCCCTCAGTGCTGCCCAGCAACGCTACCGTAACAGCCTGCCGCCGGCGGTGTACCAGGCGCTGGTGGACAACAGCAACAAGCGCTTTGCCGCCCAGGCCATGGACCAGCGCGCCGAAGCCCAGTTACGCAAGCACCTGGCGGACCCTGCGCCGGCCCTGGCGTTTTTCCAATCGCCCCTGGGCCGCAAGGTCGTTGCGGCCGAGTTGCTGGCCACGCGCCGCGACCAGTTGGCAAAAAACGCCCAAGGCCTGCCGCACATCGAGGCTGACGCCACTCGCAGCCTGATCATCGGCCACCTGGCCCAGGCCTTGCCCGCTCGCGAAGCCGGGGCGGAAGTGAGCCTGGCGATCGCCGGCGTGGCCGCCGACAGCTTGAGCCAGATGATCCCCGGCCTGCTGGGTGGCGGCCAGGCCCAAGGCATGCTGAATGGCCAGCGTGAGCGGCTGATGCAACAGATTGGCAATGACCTGAACAACACTCTGCTCTACGTCTATCGGGATTTGTCCGACCCGGAGCTGGAAGAGTTCGCGACGTTTGCGGAGTCACCGGAAGGTAAGGCGTATTACCAGGCGGCGCTGGCGGCGATTCGCGCAGGTCTGGCAGTCGGCCAGAGCACTTCAAGCCTGACGCAGTAATAAAATGTGGGGGCTTGTCCCCTCCCACATTTGGACTGCGTTATTTCAGATGGTCTGTCAAATACCGGAAGTACTCTTCGCGAATCTCAGGAATCTCATTCGCCAAGTGATGCCGGCCGCGCGGCAGCATCAACACCTCGGGCTGGTCGAACTTGCCCCGCAGCACCTGCAAGTTGTGCTGCCAATCCACCGTCATGTCTTCCTCACCCTGCACAATCACCGGCCGCCGAGGGCTGCGCGGGGCGGCTTCGATGCGTTTGATCCAGCGCGCCAGGGCACCTACCCAGGCGGTGGGCAGTTGGCGGGGTTGCAGCGGGTCGGCTTCCAGGAACGGCTTGAACGCCGGGTCGTGAGTGTTCTCGCTGAAACGCCGGGCGATGCCTTTGACGAACGGGCGCAGCAGGTAATAGCTGACCTGTGACCATCCCCACGCACGCGGCCGCACCAGCGGTGAGAGCAGGAAGGTCTTGCCCTGGGCGGGGCTGTCGGCCCCCCGGTTGAGCAAGTGATCCACCACCACCGCGCCGCCGGTGCTTTGCCCGAACAAGTGCCAGGGCTGCGGCAATTGCAGCGCTTGGGCCTGGGCGAACAGTGCCTGCACCACATCCTGGTACACGGCAAAATCATCGATGCTGGCGCGCGCGCCGCTGGATAAGCCATGGCCCGGCAAATCGCAGGCGATTACCACAAAGCCCTGGTCCAGGGCCCAGTCCACCACGTGGCGATACAGGCCCATATGGTCGTAGAAGCCGTGGAACATAAACATCGTCGCCACCGGCACGGGCGGCCACCACACCTGGGCGACCACCTCGAACCCAGCCACCTCGAAACGCCCCAGCCGACTCACTGTCGGCACTTTGCGTGCACTCAGGTCCAGTCCGTAGAAACGCTGGTAGACCCGTGCTTCGGCTGAAAGCGGTTGCGCATCCACCAGGGGCCGCAGGCTTTCGCGAAGGTGATCAGGGTCAAAGGTCACAGGCATAAAGGCTTCCAGACTTGCGGCGAAGATGAATATCGAGCTGCGATATTCATCTGTCAGGACAAGCATGGCAAGCTACGCGACCTGCGAGGATAGATCCGAATGCGACAGCCTTACCGTAACGCCATGTTCACCAGCCTGATCCTGATCATCTGCGCCGGTGTGCTGTGGGCGGCGTATGACTGGTTCCAGGGCCGCTACCTGCGCGCCTTCAGCGAACACACCGCGGTATTCTCCGGCGACGCCCTGCGCCTGCCCGCCGAACTCAGCGGCCCCGGGCCGATCCGCCTGGTGCACTTCTGGGACCCCGCTTGCCCGTGCAACGTCGGCAACCAGCAGCACCTGGGCGAGTTGATCGCGCAATACGCACCCCAGGGCGTCGAGTTCTATGCCCTGCAAAAAGCCGGCAGCCACGGCCAGTTGCCCGATAACCTGCGCAAGATGAAAACCCTCACTGCCCTGCCCGGCGCCGAGCAGGTGCCGGCCAGCCCGGCCGTGGGCATCTGGGACCGAACCGGCAAGCTCGCGTATTTCGGGCCCTACAGCGAAGGGCTGACGTGTAATTCCAATAACAGTTTTATCGAGCCGATCCTGAAAGCCCTTGAAGCCGGCCGAGACGTGAACGCCACGCACACCCTGGCGGTGGGCTGCTATTGTTCGTGGTCGAAAGATGAGTAGCCCGCCACCCCACTCTTGGTAAGGAATGTTCATGAAGCGCGTCCTGCAGGTTCTTGCGGTTCTGCTGGTGCTGATCGCCCTCGGTGCGGGCTGGTACGTCTACAGCAAGCAACCCACCCGCCAGGGCACGGTTGAACTGGCCAACCTGCAAGGCTCGGTCACCGTGCGCTACGACGACCGTGGCGTGCCGCATATTCGCGCCGAGAACGAGACCGACCTGTATCGCGCCCTGGGCTACGTGCATGCCCAGGACCGCCTGTTCCAGATGGAGATCATGCGTCGCCTGGCCCGTGGCGAACTGGCCGAGGTGCTCGGACCGAAGCTGCTGGAGACCGACAAGTTGTTCCGCAGCCTGCGCATTCGTGACCGCGCCGCCACCTACGTGGCCCAGCAGGACCATGAGTCGGCGCACTGGAAGGCCCTGCAAGCCTATCTGGACGGGATCAACCAGTATCAGGACAGCCACGCCCGCCCGATGGAGTTCGACGTACTGGGCATCCCCAGGCGCGCGTTTACCGCCGAGGACACCATCAGCGTCGCCGGGTACATGGCCTACAGCTTTGCCGCTGCGTTTCGTACCGAGCCCTTGCTGACTTACGTCCGCGACCAACTGGGCAGCGACTACCTGAACGTCTTCGACCTCGACTGGCAACCCAAGGGCGCCCTCAACCTGGCCGACAGTGACTGGAAAACCCTCGGCGCCCTCGCCGCCCTGAGCGAGCAGGCGTTGGCCGACAACGGCTTGCCGCAATTCGAGGGCAGCAACGCCTGGGCCATCAGTGGCAGTCGCACCAAGAGCGGCAAACCGCTGCTGGCGGGTGACCCGCATATTCGCTTCTCGGTGCCGTCGGTGTGGTACGAGGCGCAGCTGTCGGCGCCGGGCTTCGAGCTGTATGGCTATCACAACGCGCTGGTACCCGTGGCGTTCCTGGGGCACAACCTGGATTTCGGCTGGAGCCTGACCATGTTCCAGAACGACGACCTCGACCTGATCGCCGAAAAGGTCAACCCGGACAACGCCAACCAGGTCTGGTACCACGGCCAGTGGGTCGACATGACCCGCAGCGAGCAACAGATCGCCGTAAAAGGCCAGGCACCGGTCAGCCTCACCCTGCGCCAGTCACCCCACGGCCCGATCGTCAATGACGTGCTCGGCGACAACGGCGGCAAGACGCCGATTGCCATGTGGTGGGCGTTCCTCGACACCCAGAACCCGATCCTCGAAGGTTTCTACCAGCTCAACCGCGCCGACACGTTGGCCAAGGCCCGTACGGCGGCGTCCAAAGTGTCGGCACCGGGGCTGAATATCGTGTGGGCCAATGCCAGGGGCGATATCGGCTGGTGGGCGGCGGCACAGTTGCCGATTCGCCCGGCAGGTGCCAACCCAGGGTTTATCCTCGACGGCAGCACCGCCGAGGCCGACAAGCTGGGCTTCTACCCCTTCAGCGCCAACCCCCAGGAAGAAAACCCGGCGCGTGGCTATGTGGTCTCGGCCAATGCCCAGCCGGCGTCGCCCACCGGCATGGAAATCCCCGGCTATTACAACCTCGCCGACCGGGGCCAGCAGTTGAACGCGCAGTTGAGCGACAAGAGCGTGAAGTGGGATGTGACCAACAGCCAGGCCCTGCAACTGGGCACCACCACCGCCTTCGGCCCGCGCCTGCTGGCGCCGCTGTTGCCGGTGCTGCACGAGGTGGTCACAGACCCGGCGCAGTTGAAGCTGGTGGAACAGCTTGCCGGCTGGAAGGGTGACTACCCGCTGGATTCCACCAGCGCCACGCTGTTCAACCAGTTCCTGTTCAACCTCGCCGACGCGGCCTTCCACCCGAAGCTGGGTGACGGGATGTTCAAGACCCTACTCACCACCCGCGTGATCGACGCCGCCCTGCCCCGCCTGGCTGCCGACCCGGCCTCGCCCTGGTGGGACGGCAAGCGCGCCGACACCGTCAAGCGGGCCTGGGACAACAGCCTCGCGCACCTCAAGGCCACCTTCGGCGATGACCCGACGCAATGGCAGTGGGGCAAGGCTCATACCCTGACCCACGGTCATCCGCTGGGCTCACAGAAACCCTTGGACCTGATCGTCAACGTCGGCCCGTTCCCGGCACCCGGCACCCACGAAGTGCCGAACAACCAGTCGGCCGTCATCGGCCCCGCGCCATGGCCAGTGACCTACGGCCCGTCCACTCGCCGCCTGATCGACTTTGCCGACGTGGCCCACGCCCTCACCATCAATCCGGTGGGGCAAAGCGGCGTGCCGTTCGACAAGCACTATGGCGACCAGGCCGAGACCTATATCGAAGGGGGTTATGAGCAGGCGCATTTCAGTGATGAGGAAGTCACGGCCAATACCCGCAGCACGCTGAAACTGCTGCCGGCGCGATAGCCCCTTGGAAATCGGTCAACCTGTGGAAGGGGCTTAGACCGGTGCCGCAAAATTGAGCCGGAACTGTTGCGGCGTCACGCCCAGCCGGCGATTGAACACGCTGCGCATGTGCTGGGCATCGCGAAACCCGCATTGGTAGGCCACGGTCTTCAGCGGCGCATGCGTGCTTTCGAGCATCACCCGCGCCGCATCCACCCGCGCCCGTTCGACAAACTCCGCTGGCGTAATCCTCGCCTCACGGGCAAACACCCGGGAGAAGTTGCGCGCGCTCATGTTGGCGGCCTTGGCCAGGTCGGCGATGGTCAGGTCGCCCGTCAGGTTCGCCAATACGTATAACTGCACCAGCGCCACCGCCGAGTTGGTTTCGGCGTGGGGCGTGAGGAACGGGCTGAACTGCGACTGCCCACCCGAGCGCTGGGTGAACACCACCAGGCGCTTGGCCACGCTCAACGCCACTTCCGGGCCGTGGTCCTGGGCCAGCAGGTACAGCGACAGGTCGATGCCTGCCGTGACGCCCGCCGAGGTGTAGAGATTGCCATCCTGTACGTAGAGGCGGTCGGCTTCGATCTGGGCCGAGGGGCACAGACGCGCCAGGTCGGCGGCGTCGTTCCAATGGGTGGTGACGGTTTTTCCGTCCAGCAATCCGGCGCGCGCCAGCATGAAGGCCCCGTTGCAGATTGAGCCAAACCGTCGCGCCCGGGCGGTGGCGCCACGCAGCCAATCATCGAACGGAGCGCCGAAGTCCTCGAAGGGTAACTGCGGGCCGCCCGCGACCAGCAGCAGGTCATAGGCCTGCAGGGCTTCGCTGTAATGATTATGGGCCTGGAGTGACAGGCCATTGGAAGCCGCCATCGTGCCGTGGCCTAAACCTATCACTTCCAACTGGTAATGATCTTCGGGCACCAGAAAGCGGTTGGCCTCGTAGAACACGTCCATGGGACCGGTCACATCCAGTGACTGGACGCCGGGGAAGATCAGGATCGCGACGGTCTTGTGCATGCTCACAGACACCTTTTTCTAGCGGAATAAAATGCAAACCCTGTGGGAGGGGGTTTGCTCCCGATGGCGCTGTATCAGTCAGCAGATGCAGTGCCTGGTACTCAGCAATCGGGAGCAAGCCCCCTCCCACACTGGGATTTTCGCAGGCTTCCAGAGTGATATCGCCCGCTACACCCTAGTCGATTTCTGCTTGGCACGATGTGTCGGCACATTGGCCGGGATCGCGCCCTCACCGCGATGTTCGCTGCACCGACCAGCGACCAAACTGACTGCTTTCCAGAGGAGAACCACCATGACCACCACCATCGCCGGTATCAAGATCCCGGACAGCGCCCTGGCCAAAGCCACCACCGACTACATCCGCGACATTGAGTCCGACCTGCTCTACCACCACTCCCGCCGGGTGTTCCTGTTCGGCGCATTGAGCGGTGAGCGCAAGCAACTGGCCTACAACCCGGAGCTGCTCTACGTCGGCGCCATGTTCCATGACCTGGGCCTGGTGGCAGGCCATCGCAGTGATGACCAGCGCTTCGAAGTGGACGGCGCCAACGCCGCCGCGGCCTTCCTCAAGCCTTACGGGCTGAGCGACGACGATATCGAACAGGTGTGGCTGTCCATCGCCCTGCACACCACGCCGGGCGTGCCGCAACACCTGCGCCCGACCGTGGCACTGGTGACCGCCGGTGTAGAAATGGACGTGCTGGGCATGGACTACGCCGCGTTCAGCAGCGTGCAGCGCGAAGCCGTGGTGCATGCGCATCCACGCGGTGAAGGGTTCAAGGAGTGCATCATCTGCGCGTTTGCCGACGGCTTGCGCCATCGCCCGCAGACCACGTTCGGCAACGTGAAGACCGATGTGCTGGTGGATCAGGAACCGGGGTTCAAGCCGATGAATTTTGTCGAGGTGATTCGCAAGTCGCCGTGGTTGGCGTAGCGGAGTTGAAATGCGATCAAATGTGGGAAGGGCTTGCCCCCGATAGCTGAGTGTCAGTCACTGCATCTATTGACTGACCCACCGCCATCGGGAGCAGGCCCCCTCCCACATTTAGACCGGCGCTGGAGCCCGACGCTTGTCCGGCTGCTGCCAGCCATCGGCGGCGGCTTCTTCAATCGCCTGCTGGATCGCTTTCTTGCGCATCTCTTCGGCACGTCGGCTGAAGAACCACACCAGGAAGGTCACCAACGACACTGCCAGCAGAATCAGGCTGGCCACGGCGTTGATCTCGGGTTTAACCCCAAGGCGCACGGCCGAGAACACTTCCATCGGCAACGTCGTCGAACCCGGTCCCGAGACGAAGCTGGCCAGTACCAGGTCATCCAGGGACAGTGCGAACGACATCATGCCGCCCGCCGCCAGCGACGGCGCGATCATCGGGATGGTGATCAGGAAGAACACCTTCCACGGCCGTGCACCCAGGTCCATCGCCGCTTCTTCGATCGACAGGTCCAGCTCACGCAGGCGCGCCGATACCACCACCGCCACATAAGCGGCACAGAACGTGGTGTGGGCGATCCAGATGGTGACGATGCCACGCTCCTGGGGCCAGCCGATCATCTGCGCCATGGCCACGAACAGCAGCAGCAGCGACAGACCGGTGATCACTTCCGGCATCACCAACGGCGCGGTCACCAGGCCGCCGAAAAGCGTGCGGCCCTTGAACTGGCTGATGCGCGTCAGCACAAACGCCGCCAACGTACCCAGCGCCACGGCGGCCACCGCCGTGTAGCAGGCGATTTCCAGAGAACGTGCCACCGAGCCCATCAACTGGGTGTTGTCCAGCAGGCCCACGTACCACTTGATCGACCAACCGCCCCACACCGTCACCAGCTTGGATTCGTTGAACGAGTAGATCACCAGGATCAGCATCGGCAGGTAGATGAACAACAACCCCGCCACCAGCATGAAGCTTGAGAAACTGACGCGCTTCATATCTTGCCCTCCATCTCTTTGGCTTGGCTGCGGTTAAACAGAATGATGGGCACGATCAGGATCGCCAGCATCACCACCGCCAGGGCAGACGCCACCGGCCAGTCACGGTTGTTGAAGAATTCTTGCCACAACACTTTACCGATCATCAGGGTTTCCGGGCCGCCGAGCAGTTCCGGGATCACGAACTCGCCCACCACCGGGATAAACACCAGCATGCAGCCGGCGATGATGCCGTTCTTGGACAGCGGCACGGTGATTTTCCAGAAGCTGTTGAAGGTGCTCGAACCCAGGTCCGATGCGGCTTCCAGCAGGCTCTGGTCATGCTTCACCAGGTTGGCGTACAGCGGCAGGATCATGAACGGCAGGTACGAATAGACCACGCCGATATACACCGCGATGTTGGTGTTGAGGATCTGCAGCGGTTCGTTGATCAGCCCCATGGACATCAGGAAGCCATTGAGCAGGCCGTTGTTGCTGAGGATGCCCATCCACGCATACACGCGGATCAGGATCGCGGTCCAGGTCGGCATCATGATCAGCAGCACCAGCACGGTCTGCATCTCTTTGCGCGCGGTGGCAATGGCATAGGCCATCGGATAGCCGATCAGCAGGCACAACAGTGTGCTGAAGAACGCCATCTTCAGTGAGCCCAGGTAAGCCGCGATGTACAGCTCATCACCTGCCAGCAAACTGTAGTTGGCCAGGTTCAGCACCACCTGCAGCTTCTGCTCGACGTAGGTGTAGATCTCGGTGTACGGCGGGATCGCCACGTCGGCTTCGGCGAAGCTGATTTTCAGGACGATGAAAAACGGCAGGGCGAAAAACAGGAACAGCCACAGGAACGGAATCCCGATGACCACCTGCTTGCCGCTGGGGACGATGCGGTGCAAGCGCCGCTTGAGCTTCTTCATGTTCATGTGCGCAGTACCACGCCGCTATCGTCTTCCCACCACACGTACACCTGGTCACCCCAGGTTGGGCGCTGGCCACGGCGTTCGGCGTTGGCGACGAAGGACTGCACCAGCTTGCCGCTTGGCAGCTCGACGTAGAACACCGAGTGGCCGCCCAGGTAGGCGATGTCGTGCACCTTGCCGCTGGACCAGTTGTGTTCGCAGGTCGGCATTTCGGTGGTGACCAGCAGTTTTTCCGGGCGGATGGCGTAGGTCACCGACTTGTCTTCCACCGAGGTGGCGATGCCGTAGCCCACGTAGATGTCACGGTCCAGGTCCGGGCACTTGAGCACCGCGTGACCTTCGGCGTCATCCACCACCTGGGTGTCGAAGATGTTGACGTTACCGATGAATTCGCACACCAGGCGGCTGGTCGGCGTCTCGTAGATGTCGATCGGGCTGCCGATCTGGGCGATCCAGCCCAGGTGCATGATCGCGATGCGCTCGGCCATGGTCATGGCCTCTTCCTGGTCGTGCGTCACCATCACGCAGGTCACGCCGACGCGCTCGATGATCTCCACCAGTTCCAGTTGCATCTGCGAACGCAGCTTCTTGTCGAGGGCGCCCATGGGCTCATCGAGCAGCAGCAGTTTCGGGCGCTTGGCCAGGGAGCGGGCCAGCGCCACCCGCTGACGCTGGCCACCGGACAACTGGTGCGGCTTGCGCTTGGCGTACTGGCTCATCTGGACCAGCTTGAGCATTTCGGCCACGCGGGCATCGACTTCGGCCTTGGGGATCTTGTCCTGTTGCAGGCCGAACGCAATGTTCTGCGCCACGGTCATGTGTGGGAACAAGGCGTAGGACTGGAACATCATGTTGATCGGCCGCTCGTAGGGCGGCATATCGGTGATGTCCACGCCGTCGAGGTAAATCCGACCTTCTGTCGGGCGCTCGAAGCCTGCGAGCATGCGCAGCAGGGTGGACTTGCCCGAACCCGAACCGCCGAGCAAGGCGAAGATCTCGCCTTTCTTGATTTCCAGGGACACATCGTCCACGGCAATCGTCTCGTCGAACTTCTTCGTGACCCGGTCGATTTTGACCAGCACCTTTTTCGGTGTCTGGTCGCCCTCGAGGGCTTTCTTATAGGCGCCGGAGGCAACTGCCATTTACGAAACTCCCAAAAAAAAGAGTGCAGTTCGCCCGAGGCGGGCGAACCTTGGATAGTTTGAGCCTTACTTGCCCGTCTTGACCTTGGTCCAACTACGGGTCATTAAACGTTGCACTTTCGGGGGTAGCTCGAAGTTGACGAATGTCCGGTCGAGAACCGCCTGCGGTGGGTAAACCGCTTCGTCGGTGCGTATCGATTGCTCCATCAGTTTGTCCGCCCCTGGGTTAGGGTTGGCGTAACCGACGGTGTCACTGACCTGGGCGATCACCTCAGATTGCAGTAAATAGTTGATGAAGGCGTGGGCTTCCTTGATGTTGGTGGCGTCCTTGGGAATCGCCAGCACGTCAAACCACAGGTTGCCGCCTTCCTTCGGAATTGCGTAGGCGATGTTCACGCCTTTGCCCGCTTCGCTTGCGCGAGCCTTGGCCTGGAACACGTCGCCGGAGAACCCGGCGGCCACGCAGATGTTGCCGTTGGCCAGGTCCGAGATGTATTTGGAAGAATGGAAATAGGTCACGTAGGGCCGCACTTTGAGCAGCTTTTCCTCGGCCTTCTTGTAGTCTTCAGGGTTGGTGCTGTTAGGGTCCAGGCCCATGTAGTTGAGCACCGCCGGCAGCATTTCATCCGCCGAGTCCATGAACGACACACCACAGGTGGCCAGCTTCTTCATGTTTTCCGGTTCGAACAGCACGGCCCAGGAGTCGATCTTGTCGACACCCAGCACTTCCTTCACTTTGTCGACGTTGTAACCGATGCCGTTGGTACCCCACAGGTACGGCACGGCGTACTGGTTACCCGGGTCGTTCTTCTCCAGGCGCTTGAGCAGCACAGGGTCCAGGTTGGCGTAATGAGTCAGCAGCGACTTATCGAGTTTCTGGAACGCCCCGGCCTTGATCTGCTTGCCAAGGAAGTGGTTGGACGGCACTACCACATCATAGCCGGTACGCCCGGCCAGTAACTTGCCTTCCAGGGTTTCGTTGGAATCAAACACGTCATACACGGGTTTGATGCCGGTGGCCTTTTCGAAGTTGGCCAGGGTGTCGGGACCGATGTAATCCGACCAGTTATAAATATGCACGGTCGGTGCGGCCTGCACGCTGACAGCCAGCGTGAGACCTGCACCTACCAGCAAGGCTTGGCGAAACAAAGAAATTGGCAAGTGGAGGTCCTCTTAAATAGTTGGGCCCAAAGTTGTTGCCCGGCAACAAAACCGGCGCGCAACTTACCCTCGATAAACCGATCCGGCAAAACTTTCTGTCATTTATTTGTTTCATTAACCACCGCGGGGCGCGCGGTGGTTAATGAAGGCCGGTTTATTTACCGGATTTGATCTTGGTCCAGCTGCGTGTCATTTCACGCTGGGTGGCAGCCGGCAAGTCCGCAATGGCGTAGAGCTTGGCTTGCACATCCGCTGGCGGGTAGATGCCCGGGTCATTGGTGATGTCTTTGTCGACCAGTGCGGTGGCCTTCTCGTTACCGTTCGGGAAACGCACGCTGTTGGTGATCGAAGCCATGACTTCCGGCTTGAGCAGGTAGTTCATGAACTTATAAGCGGCGTCGACGTTTTCGGCATCTTTAGGGATGGCGACCATGTCGAAGAAGCTACCGGCACCTTCTTTCGGAATGTCGTAGGCCACCTTGACCTTGCCACCGGCTTCAGCCGCACGGGACTTGGCCTGCTGGATGTCACCCGAGTAACCCACGGCTACGCAGATGTTGCCGTTGGCCAGGTCGGAGATGTACTTGGACGAGTGGAAGTAGCCAATCGAAGGACGGATTTTCAGGAACAGGTCTTCGGCTTGCTTGAGGTCGGCCTTCTTCTGGCTGTCGGTTGGCAGGCCCAGGTAATGCAGCGCGATCGGCAGCATTTCGGTCGGCGAGTCGAGGAAGCTCACGCCGCAGCTTTTGAGCTTGGCGATGTTTTCAGGCTTGAGCAGCACGTCCCACGAATCGATCTTGTCCACGCCCAGCGCGGCCTTGACCTTGTCCGGGTTGTAGCCGATGCCGATCGAACCCCACATGTACGGGAAAGCGTGCTTGTTGTCCGGGTCGCTGACCGACACGGCTTTAAGCAGGGAGGTGTTCAGGTTGCCATAGTTGGACAGCTTGGACTTGTCCAGCTCCTGGTAGACACCGGCCTTGATCTGCTTGGCGAGGAAGTTGTTCGACGGTACGACGATGTCGTAGCCGGACTTGCCTGCCAGCAACTTGGCTTCGAGTGTCTCGTTGCTGTCAAAAACGTCGTACACCACTTTAATGCCCGACTCTTTTTCAAAGTTGGCGATGGTGTCCGGAGCAATGTAGTCGGACCAGTTGTAGACGTGCAGCACTTTATCGTCGGCCTGGACCGCGCCCGCCATTGCGCCCATCAGGGACAAGGCGAGGAGGGTCTTGCCAGCGTTCTTCAAACCTAATGCCTTCATTTGGTGATGCTCCAATTTTTCTTTTTTGGGCCACGTTCTTTTATGTTCAGCGACCCTTCCAGAGGGCAGCAAAACAGGGCGACAGTCTGGCAAGTTCAGGGGCCGGCTTTCAACCAAAGCCCCTGCATTTATAACTGCCCGGTGCGCTGCGCACTGAGCCTAGCACTTAGCCCTGCAATGCCGCCAAAGTCAGGTCCAGGCAATGACGAGCCTTGGTCACCAGCTCGTCGATTTCAGCCTTGCTGATCACCAGAGGCGGCGAAATGATCATGGTGTCGCCCACGGCGCGCATGATCAGGCCATTCTCGAAGCAGAAGGTTCGGCAGATCATGCCGACACCACGGCCCTCGTAACGCTTGCGCGTCGCCTTGTCCTGAACCAGCTCAATTGCACCGAGCATGCCGACACCGCGCACCTCACCCACCAACGGGTGATCCGCCAGCTCCCGCAGACGTTTCTGCAAATACGGTGCCGTTTCGTCGTGGACGCGGTTAACGATTGTTTCATCGCGCATGATGCGGATGTTTTCCAGGGCCACGGCCGCCGCCACCGGGTGACCGGAGTAGGTGAAACCGTGGTTGAAATCACCGCCTTCGTTGAGCACGGCCACCACGTCGTCGCGCACGATCAGGCCACCCATGGGGATGTAGCCCGAGGTCAGGCCCTTGGCGATGGTCATCATGTGGGGCTTGAGGTCGTAGAAATCGCTACCGAACCACTCACCGGTACGGCCGAAACCGCAAATCACTTCGTCGGCCACAAACAGGATGTCGTACTTGGCGAGGATTTCCTTGATGCGCGGCCAGTAGCTGTCCGGCGGCACGATCACGCCACCGGCGCCCTGGATCGGCTCGGCAATAAAGGCACCGACGTTGTCCACACCCAGTTCCAGGATCTTCTCTTCCAGTTGGTTGGCGGCCCAGACCCCGAACTCTTCGGGGCTCATGTCGCCGCCTTCGCCGAACCAGTACGGCTGGGCGATATGGACGATGCCCGGGATCGGCAAGTCGCCCTGTTCATGCATATAGGTCATGCCGCCCAGGCTGGCGCCAGCCACGGTGGAGCCGTGGTAGCCATTCTTGCGGCTGATGATGGTTTTCTTGTTCGGCTGGCCCTTGATCGCCCAATAGTGGCGGACCATGCGCAACATAGTGTCGTTGCCTTCGGAGCCGGAGCCGGTGAAGAACACGTGGTTCATGCCGGCAGGCGCGATGTCGGAAATCGCCTTGGCCAGCTCCAGCACCGGCGGGTGAGCGGTCTGGAAGAACAGGTTGTAGTACGGCAGTTCTTTCATCTGCCTGGCGGCGGCGTCGGCCAGTTCATCGCGACCGTAACCGATCGCCACGCACCACAGGCCGGCCATGCCGTCGAGGATCTTGTTGCCTTCGCTGTCCCACAGGTAAACGCCGTGGGCTTTGGTGATGATCCGTGGGCCTTTCTCTTTCAATTGCTTGAAGTCGCTGAACGGCGCCAGGTGGTGATCACTGCTCAAGGCTTGCCATTCACGGGTTTGCGGGTTGTTGCTGGACATACCAATCTCCTAGACTTTTCAGTGAGGGGCGCGCCGTGTGACGGGCGCGCCCGGCGCATCAGACGGCGAAGAGCAGGAATTCCCGCTCCCACGAACTGATCACGCGCTTGAAGTTTTCATGCTCGGCCCGCTTGACCGCGACATACCCTGTGATGAATTTCTGACCCAGGTATTTTTCGATGGTCTTGCTGTTTTCCATGCGTTCCAGGGCGTCTTCAATTGTCAACGGCAGGCGCAGGTTGCGGCGCTCGTAACCACGACCCACTACCGGGGCGCTGGGGTTATGGCCTTCGACCATGCCGATGTAGCCACACAGCAGGCTGGCGGCAATCGCCAGGTACGGGTTGGCGTCGGCGCCCGGCAGGCGGTTTTCCACGCGACGGTTCTGCGGGCCGGCATCCGGTACGCGCAGGCCGACGGTGCGGTTTTCTTCGCCCCACTCCACGTTCACCGGCGCCGAGGTGTCGGGCAGGAAGCGGCGGAACGAGTTCACGTTGGGGGCAAACAGCGGCAGCAACTCAGGGATGAACTTCTGCAGGCCGCCAATGTGGTTGAGGAACAGCTGGCTCATGGTCCCGTCTTCATTGGAGAAGACGTTCTTGCCGGTGGCGATGTCGATGATGCTCTGGTGCAGGTGCATGGCGCTGCCGGGCTCGCCGGTCATCGGCTTGGCCATGAAGGTGGCCGCCACGTCGTGCTTGAGCGCGGCTTCACGCATGGTGCGCTTGAATACCAGGATCTGGTCGGCCAGGGACAGGGCATCGCCGTGACGGAAGTTGATTTCCATCTGGGCCGTGCCGTCTTCATGGATCAGGGTGTCGAGGTCCAGCTCCTGCAGCTCGCACCAGTCGTAGACGTCTTCGAACAGCGGGTCGAATTCGTTGGCGGCTTCTATAGAGAAGGATTGGCGGCCGGTCTCCGGGCGCCCGGACCGACCGATCGGCGGTTGCAGCGGGAAGTCCGGGTCTTCGCAGCGTTTGGTCAGGTAGAACTCCATCTCCGGCGCCACGATGGGCTGCCAGCCTTTGTCGGCGTAGAGCTTGAGGACTTTCTTGAGCACGTTGCGCGGCGACAGCTCGATCGGGTTGCCTTGCTTGTCGTAGGTGTCGTGGATCACCTGGGCGGTCGGCTCGATGGCCCAGGGCACCAGGAACACCGCGTTCTGGTCGGGGCGGCAGATCATGTCGATGTCTGCCGGGTCGAGCAATTCGTAATAGATGTCGTCTTCGACATAGTCGCCGGTCACGGTCTGCAACAGAACGCTCTCGGGCAGGCGCATGCCTTTTTCGGCGATGAACTTGTTGGTCGGCGAGAT
This sequence comes from Pseudomonas sp. 8 R 14, assembly GCF_900005955.1. Classification (NCBI taxonomy): domain Bacteria; kingdom Pseudomonadati; phylum Pseudomonadota; class Gammaproteobacteria; order Pseudomonadales; family Pseudomonadaceae; genus Pseudomonas; species Pseudomonas sp. 8 R 14. The sequence goes on from NZ_CVTH01000030.1 coordinate 43,037, forward strand.
CTTGCCCCGGGTGATACCGGTCAGGTCGCCAATCATGCATTCGACTTCTGTGATCTTGTGGTCTTTCAACCAATCGGTGAGCTGGTCGAGGTTGTTACTCATAAATGCCTCTGGGCTGGGTTTCCTGGCATCCATTAAAGGCCAGGCGTTGGTTGACGCAGCATCCGCGTCGTTTTTTCGTTCAGGGTAGGAGCTTACCTGCCATTTGCTGCAGCGTTGCATTCCTCAAGCCAAAGTCGTGCAGAATCATGAGCGGCCGCGCAGAGGGGAGCCGGTCAGTGACAGTCGAGGAGGCAAAAAAGAGAGCGGATGGGCCGTCAAGAATATTGGCCGGTGCGTGGGCATTCACGCGGGACGAACGGACTGCGGACAAAGCCTGGCTGAAGCAGGCTGAGACGCCGATTGGCGGCAGGCGAGACATGAAGCACCCCGGTATTATTGCTGTTATGGGTTTGAATCGAGCTTAGCCTTGTTCATTTTTTTACACAACACCCCCGTAAAAAATACAACACGGCCCGCTCAAGCCTGCGAGTCCCAAGCCGGTCAAACCGAAAAAACCGCCCCAAAAAGCCCCAAAAGTGCGGTCACGGCGCTTTTTTAGGGCAAAAAAGGCCTCGCTTGACTTCGGCATGCCGTTCGGGTTGACTGAAACCAGAAAAGATCAATGATTGATATTTTTAACAACAAAGGTGTTGCATCATGTCGGTACCCCCGCGTGCCGTTCAGCTTAACGAAGCGAACGCGTTCCTTAAGGATCATCCTGAGGTTCTGTACGTAGACCTTCTAATTGCGGATATGAATGGTGTGGTGCGCGGTAAGCGCATCGAACGCACCAGCCTCCACAAGGTTTACGAGAAGGGCATTAACCTGCCTGCCTCTTTATTTGCCCTGGATATCAATGGCTCGACGGTGGAAAGCACCGGCCTGGGCCTGGACATCGGTGATGCTGACCGAATCTGTTATCCGATCCCTGACACCCTGTGCAATGAACCTTGGCAAAAGCGCCCTACCGCGCAATTGCTGATGACCATGCACGAACTTGAAGGTGAACCTTTCTTCGCCGATCCGCGCGAAGTGCTCCGCCAAGTTGTAAGCAAGTTTGACGACCTCGGTCTGACCATCTGCGCCGCCTTCGAGCTTGAGTTCTACCTGATCGACCAGGAGAACGTGAACGGCCGCCCACAACCGCCCCGCTCGCCGATCTCCGGCAAACGCCCGCACTCGACACAGGTTTACCTGATCGACGACCTCGACGAATACGTCGACTGCCTCCAGGACATCCTGGAAGGTGCCAAAGAGCAAGGCATCCCGGCCGACGCCATCGTCAAGGAAAGTGCCCCGGCGCAGTTCGAAGTGAACCTGCACCACGTGGCCGACCCGATCAAGGCCTGCGACTACGCAGTGTTGCTCAAGCGCCTGATCAAGAACATCGCCTACGACCATGAGATGGACACCACCTTCATGGCCAAGCCTTACCCAGGCCAGGCAGGCAACGGTTTGCACGTACACATCTCGATCCTGGACAAGGACGGCAAGAACATCTTTGCCAGCGAGGATCCCGAGCAGAACGCCGCATTGCGTCACGCGATCGGCGGTGTGCTCGAGACCCTACCCGCCCAAATGGCGTTCCTGTGCCCTAACGTCAACTCCTACCGTCGTTTCGGCGCACAGTTCTACGTGCCGAACTCGCCGTGCTGGGGCCTGGACAACCGCACCGTGGCGATTCGCGTACCGACCGGCTCGTCCGACGCCGTACGTATCGAACACCGTGTGGCCGGTGCCGACGCCAACCCTTACCTGCTGATGGCTTCGGTCCTGGCAGGCGTGCACCACGGCCTGACCAACAAGATCGAACCGGGCGCACCCGTGGAAGGCAACAGCTACGAGCAGAACGAACAGAGCCTGCCGAACAACCTGCGCGATGCCCTGCGCGAGTTGGACGACAGCGAGGTGATGGCCAAGTACATCGATCCTAAATACATCGATATCTTCGTCGCCTGTAAGGAAAGTGAGCTGGAAGAGTTCGAACACTCCATCTCCGACCTTGAGTACAACTGGTACCTGCATACCGTTTAACCGGCGGCTGCATTAAATGTGGTGAGCGGGCTTGTCCCGCGCTGGGTGGCGAAGCCGCCCTAAAACCAGACGCCGCATTCTGCCTGTCAGAATGCGGCGTTTTTATTGGGGCCGCTTCGCAGCCCAGCGCGGGGCAAGCCCGCTCACCACAACAAGCGGTATGGATCATCCCCAGGCTCTGCGTACAATGCCCGCTGCCTTGTAGGAGACTTCCATGCCCACCCGCCCCGCCGCCCCTCGCAAACCCCGCGCCCGCAGCCAGGCACGGATCGACGCGATTCTCGATGCCGCCCGCACCTTGCTGGCCGCCGAAGGCGTGGCGAGTTTGTCGATCTACAGCGTGGCCGAGCGCGCGCAGATTCCGCCGTCGTCGGTGTATCACTTTTTCGCCAGTGTGCCGGCGCTGCTGGAGGCACTGACCGCCGATATACATGCAGCCTTCCGCTGCGCCATCCAGGCCCCCATCGAGCATGATTCACTCAAGCATTGGCGCGACCTGTCCTACATCGTCGAACAGCGCATGCTGACCATCTACAGCAACGACGCCGCCGCGCGCCAGTTGATCCTGGCCCAGCACGGGCTGACCGAAGTGACCCAGGCGGACCGCCAGCATGATCTGGAGTTGGGGGATTTGATGCTGGAGGTGTTCGACCGCCACTTTGAAGTGCCGAGCTTGCCAACCGATGTGGATGTGTTTGCGCTGGCGTTGGAATTGAGTGATCGCGTGTATGCGCGTTCGGTGCATCAGCATGGGCTGATTACGCCGCGTATGGCGGAGGAAGGGATGCGGGTTTTTGATGCGTATGTGGGGCTGTATTTGCCGGCTTACCTGCCCAAGCGCTGAGTTTTGTGCTGGCCGGACTGGCCTCATCGGGGGCAAGCCCCCGATGACGGCCTCAAGAGCGACGCAAATCACAACTTGGCGATCGACACCTCAGTCGACTTCACAAAGGCAATCACTTCACTGCCAATCACCAGCTCCAGCTCTTTGACGGAGCGCGTGGTGATCACGGAAGTGACGATACCGGAGGCGGTCTGCACATCGATTTCCGACAGCACGTCGCCGACCACGATTTCCTTGATGGTGCCTTTGAACTGGTTACGCACGTTGATGGCTTTGATAGTCATGATGGTGTTCCTCTATGAGTTATTGAGCCCAACGCAGTTGCGTAGGCAGCGGTGAAACAGGTTCGGGTTCCGGCGGTGTGCCGGGCAACGACAGCACACGGTTAAGTACTTGCGCTTCCAGTGCGGCCAGGCGATGTGAGCCTCGGGCCCGTGGGCGCGGCAGATCGACGATCAGGTCGAGGCCGATTTCGCCGTCTTCGATCAGGATCACCCGGTCGGCAATGGCCACGGCTTCGCTGACGTCATGGGTCACCAGCAACACGGTGAAGCCGTGTTTTTGCCACAGGTTTTCGATCAGTTGCTGCATCTCGATGCGGGTCAGGGCATCCAGTGCGCCCAGCGGCTCGTCGAGCAACAGCAGGCGCGGTTGGTGGATCAGCGCGCGGGCCAGGGCAACACGTTGTTTCTGGCCACCGGACAACGCCGCCGGCCATTCATCGGCGCGCTCGGCCAGGCCGACCGCTTCCAGGGCCTCCAGCGCCTTGGGACGCCAGTTGCCTTTAAGGCCCAGGCCCACGTTGTCGATGATCTTTTTCCAGGGCAGCAAACGTGCTTCCTGGAACATCAGCCGCGTGTCTTCAATCGCTTCGCTCAGCGGTGCGGAACCGGCCAGCAGCTCGCCGCCGCTGGCCTTGTCCAGACCGGCCAGCAGACGCAGCAAGGTACTTTTGCCGCAACCGCTGCGACCCACCACGGCGACGAACTGGCCCGCCGGAATGTGCAGGTCAATCTCTTTGAGCACTTCCCGTGCGCCAAAGGATTTGCGCAATTTGCGCACCGCCAGGGGGATCCCCTTGAGCAGGCGCGGAGGTTGTTGAGCCGTCATGCCGCACCGCCTTTATTCACTTGATACGCCGGATGCCAGCGCAGCCAAACCCGCTCCAGGCCACGCGCAGCCAGGTCGGCCAGTTTGCCGAGAATCGCGTACATCACGATGGCCAACACCACCACGTCGGTTTGCAGGAATTCGCGGGCGTTCATCGCCAGGTAGCCGATACCCGAGCTGGCGGAAATGGTTTCCGCCACGATCAGCGTCAGCCACATAAAGCCCAGGGCAAAGCGCACGCCCACCAAGATCGATGGCAGCGCGCCCGGCAGGATCACTTGCCAGAACAGGCTGAAACCGGACAAGCCATAGCTGCGCGACATTTCTACCAGCGCCGGGTCGACGTTGCGGATGCCGTGGTAGGTGTTGAGGTAGATCGGGAACAGCGTGCCGAGGGCGACCAGGAAAATCTTCGCGGTCTCGTCGATGCCAAACCATAGGATCACCAGCGGAATCAGCGCCAGGTGCGGCACGTTGCGGATCATCTGCACCGAGCTGTCCAGCAGGCGTTCGCCCCACGTCGACAGGCCGGTGATAAACCCCAGCGCCAGGCCGATGCTGCCACCGATCACAAAGCCCAGGCCGGCACGCCAGCCACTGATGGCCAGGTGCGTCCAGATTTCGCCGCTGCGCACCAGGTTGACCCCAGCCTCAATCACCGCACTGGGCGCCGGCAGGATGCGTGTCGACAACCAGCCCGCCGACACCGACAACTGCCACACCGCCAGCAATAGAATCGGCAGCACCCAGGGCGCCACGCGATGGCTCAATTTTTCAAAAGTCATGGCGCCGCCTCAGCTCTGTGACGCAGCTTTGGGAAGGATGTCGTTGGCGACCATCTCACCGAACGGGCTCACGTAACCGGCGCTTTTCGGCAACTCCGGACGTTCGATATCCAGGTGCGGGAACAGCAGCTCGGCGACCCGATAGGACTCTTCCAGGTGTGGATAACCGGAGAAGATAAAGGTGTCGATGCCCAGCGCGGCGTACTCCTTGACCCGTTCTGCAACCGTCGGGCCATCGCCCACCAGCGCGGTGCCCGCACCGCCACGCACCAGGCCGACGCCGGCCCACAGGTTGGGGCTGACTTCCAGGTTGTCGCGGTTGCCGCCATGCAAGGCCGCCATGCGCTGCTGGCCGACGGAATCGAAGCGCGCCAGGGAAGCCTGGGCACGGGCGATGGTGTCGTCGTCGAGATGGGAGATCAGTTTGTCGGCGGCTTTCCAGGCTTCTTCGTTGGTTTCGCGCACGATCACATGCAGACGAATGCCGAAGCGCACGGTGCGCCCGAGTTTCGCTGCCTTGGCCCGCACCTGCTCGATCTTCTCGGCGACCGCGGCCGGTGGCTCGCCCCAGGTCAGCACCATCTCCACTTGTTCGGCGGCGAGTTCCTGGGCCGCTTCGGAGGAACCGCCGAAGTACAGCGGCGGGCGCGGTTGCTGGATCGGCGGGTAGAGCAACTTGGCGCCTTTGACGCTGATGTGCTCGCCGTCGTAATCCACGGTTTCGCCTTCCAGCACACGACGCCAGATGCGGGTGAATTCCACCGAAGCCTGATAACGCTCCTCGTGACTGAGGAACAAGCCATCGCCGGCCAGCTCTTCCGGGTCACCACCGGTTACCAGGTTGAACAACGCACGGCCGCCGGACAGGCGATCCAGGGTCGCGGCCTGGCGCGCCGCCACCGTCGGGGAAATGATCCCGGGGCGCAGCGCGACAAGGAATTTCAAACGCTGGGTCACCGGGATCAGCGAGGCGGCCACCAGCCAGGAGTCTTCGCAGGAACGGCCGGCGGGGATCAGTACCCCGCCGAATCCCAGGCGGTCAGCGGCCTGGGCCACTTGCTGCAGATAACCGTGATCAACGGCGCGAGCGCCTTCGGCGGTGCCAAGGTAATGGCCGTCGCCGTGGGTAGGCAGGAACCAGAAAATAGTGAGGCTCATGGAGTTGTCTCCTGAAGAAATCGGATTACGGCGCTTTAGCCACGGCAGCCGGTGGCGTCCAGATCACGTCCTTGATGTTCAAGGGCTTGGGGATCAATTTGAGTTGGTAGAAGCTATCGGCGATTTTCTGCTGGGCCGCCACCACTTCCGGGGTCAGGAACAGCGCGCCGTAGCCCTGGCGTTTTACCGAGGTCAGGGTGATGTCTGCCGGCAGGCCCAGCAGCGGCGCGACCTGTTCGGTCACTTCCTGGGGGTTGGCCTTGGACCACTCGCCCACCGCGCGCACTTCTTCGATCAGCGCCTTGACCACTTCAGGGTGTTTTTCGGCGTACGGCTTGGTGGCCAGGTAGAACTGGTGGTTGTCGGCGATGCCGGTGCCGTCACGCAGGGTGCGCGCTTGCAGTTGCTTCTCGGCGGCGGCCTGGTACGGGTCCCAGATCACCCACGCATCCACGCTGCCACGCTCGAAGGCGGCACGGGCATCGGCGGGCGGCAGGAACACGGTCTGCACGTCGGTGTATTTCAGGCCGGCGTCTTCCAGGGCACGCACCAGCAGGTAGTGCACGTTGGAGCCTTTGTTGAGCACGACTTTCTTGCCCTTGAGCTCGGCCACCGATTTGATCGTCGAGTCTTTCGGCACCAGGATCGCTTCACTGGTGGGCGCTGGCGGTTCGTAGGCCACGTAGAGCAGGTCGGCACCGGCGGCCTGGGCGAAGACCGGCGGGGTTTCGCCGGTGACACCGAAGTCGATGGAACCCACGTTCAGGCCTTCGAGCAGTTGCGGACCGCCGGGAAACTCGGTCCATTGCACCTGCACACCTTGAGCGGCCAGGCGTTTTTCCAGGGTACCCTTGGCCTTGAGCAGCACCAGGGTGCCGTATTTCTGGTAACCGATCCGCAGGGTCTCGGCAGCTTGAGCCTGAACAATGGCGCCGAAGGACACAGCCGCAGCAAACAGTGCGACCAGACCACGACGCAAGATGACAGTGCGCATGGCGCTCTCTCCAAATAATGCGATGAGGGGGTTGGCTGCACCTGCTTGGCCGTTGGCGGCTGAGTAAGGTGAGTACATCTATATAGCGGTGAGGCTGACTTAAATGCTCCAGCGAGCACTCAACAAACGTTCATTCAACACATGCGGGTCCAACGGTTTCGGACGACGGGCCATGGCGCCATAAAGCGTCTCCAGGGCCTCGTGCAAACGGTGTTCGAGGACCGGTACCAGTTGTGCCTGGGCACTGCCTTCGCCGTAGGCGATCTGGCTGTCTTCGGCAAAGATGCCGTGGAGCAGCTCCTGGGCTTTGAGGGCCGACAATACCGGCTTCAGGGCGTAATCCACCGCCAGCATGTGGGCGATGCTGCCGCCGGTCGCCATCGGCAGCACAACCTTGTGGGCCAGGGCGCGCTCGGGCAGCAGGTCGAGCACGGTTTTCAACGCCCCGGAGAACGAAGCCTTGTACACCGGCGTTGCGATCACCAGGCCATCCGCGTTAGCCACCTGTTGCAGCAGGTCAATGACCTTGGGGCTGTCGAAGCGTGCATGCAGCAAGTCTTCAGCCGGGAAGTCCCGTATCTGGTAACTCACCACTTCAACGCCTTTGTCTTGCAACCACTGACGGGTTTTTTCCAGCAAGACCCCGGAGCGGGAACGCTGGCTGGGACTGCCTCCAAGTGTTACGACCAACATGCAGGAATTCCTTGAGCAAGTGCCGGCGGTTCGCTGTGTGGCGATGGCGCCAAGATGGAACAGACCTTATCAGCAGATTCATATATCTATAAATCTTATTTTTTCATTTGTTTATTCTTTAAATGCATATGAGATTTATAAACCGCCAGGCGAAAAAAAAGGTTCATCACGGAATCCCGGGAAACACAGAAACAAGAACGCCGATTTGATTGATGATGTTCGTGCGAGCAAACACATCTAAAAAACCGGCGTTCTTATGCGTGATATTAATACTTTCCTTCCTTTTTGGGAGGGCTTTTCTGTCGTCACGATCAAGCCCGATGGTGACGCTCTAAAGATCGATCTGATTCCCCACGCCACCCGATTCCCTTCCTGCGGCGGCTGCCAAAAACCTTGTTCAACCACTCATGAGTATTGCGAGCGAACCGTTCGTGATCTGCCCATTCTCGGTCGCGCGGTGCGCCTCAGCATTTTGCTCAGGCGTGTTGGCTGCCGCGACTGTGGAAAACGCATGGAGGCCGTCAGTTGGCTGGATCGCTATGCCCGCATGACGCGCCGCTTGGCCGAGGCGGTCATTCAGGCCTGCGAGCGCCTTCCCACCCTGCACGTGGCCCAGATGTTTGGACTGCATTGGGACACTGTTCGGTTGCTGGAGCGTCGAGCCTTGCAGGCGGTGTTGAGTGAGTTGCCGAAGGCGCAACCACGACGCCTGATCATGGACGAGTTCGCGTTATTCAAAGGTCATCGTTACGCCAGCGTTGTGCTGGATGCCGATACACGACGAGTGCTGTGGATCGGTGAAGGCCGTAGCCGAGCGGCAGTCAGGCCGTTCTTCGAGGAGCTGGGGCCGGAGGGCTGCGCTCGAATCGAAGCGGTGGCGATGGACATGAATACTGCTTTTGATCTGGAGGTTCGCCAGCATTGCCCGAAAGCGCGAGTGGTCTACGACCTTTTCCATGTGGTGGCCAAATATGGCCGAGAGGTGATTGATCGGGTCCGCGTCGACGAAGCTAATCGGCTGCGTCATAACAAGCCGGCTCGCAAGGTCATCAAGCAGGCACGATGGCTGTTGCTGCGTAACCCACAGAACCTGAAAACGCCGGAACAACAGGTCCATTTGCAGGATTTATTGGAGGCCAACCAATCGCTGATGACAGTTTATTTGATGAAGGCTGAACTCAAAACGCTCTGGACACCGAGCACTGCCTGGACCTGGAGATCGGCCTGGAAGCAATGGCTGCGCCATGCATATGAAAGTGAAATACCGGCTCTGATCCAGTTTGCCAAACGGCTAAAGGGTTATTGGCGGGGCATCGTCAGTCGGGTTCGCTGGCCGATGCACACCGGTCAGTTGGAAGGAATAAACAATCGAATAAAGGTCATCAAACGGATGGCGTACGGTTACCGGGATAGCGAATTCTTCTTCATGAAGATCAAGAGCGTCTTTCCCGGTAATCCGTGATGAACC
>NZ_CVTH01000013.1:0-11983 GCF_900005955.1 Pseudomonas sp. 8 R 14
AGATTCGCGCAGCAACAACCGCCGCCCGGCCCGTGACGACCAGCCACGTTTGTCCGAGCCCGCCGTGCAGAACCCGCGCGGTGGCCCGGCGCCGAAGATCATCCACAAGGAGTCGAAAGCCGACCGCTTCCCGACACCCGAGCAGTTGGATCAACTGCCAGGCCGTCCTCGTGGTGAAAAACCGGCATTGCTGACCCGCAACCGCTGAGTTTCAAAGCGCCATGAAAAATGCCCCGCATCGAAAGATGCGGGGCGTTTTTTATCTCCTCCCCACACGTTCCCTGATATGAGCGAGCTGGTTGTGGTGAGCGAGCTTGCTGTGGTGAGCGAGCTTGCTCGCGCTGGGGCGCGAAGCGGCCCTAATCAGATCTGGCAGAACACGGTGACAGGTGTTGGGGGCTGCTGCGCAGCCCAGCGCGAGCAAGCTCGCTCACTACAGGAAATAAACGCAGGCACAAAAAAACCGGATGCTGAGATCCGGTTTTTTGTGTGCGGACAGAAATTACTTCTGCTTGACGCCTTCCAGCGAGATGTCCAGGTCGACAGTCTGGGAAGTCGGGCCTGGGCCCTTGATGCCGAAGTCGTTCAGGTTCAGCGTGGTCTTGGCGTTGAAGCCGGCACGTTCGCCGCCCCATGGATCCTTGCCTTCACCGTTGAACGTGGCCTTGAAGGTCACAGGCTTGGTCACGCCGTGGAAGGTCAGGTCGCCGGTCACATCAGCGGTTTTCTCGCCGGTGGATTTAACCGCAGTGGAGACAAACTTGGCATCGGCGAACTTGCCGACATCCAGGAAGTCCTTGCTGGCGATGTGCTTGTCACGTTCGGCGTGGTTGGACCACAGGCTGGCGGTTTTCACGTCGACCGCGATTTTGCTGGCTTCAGGCTTGGCGGCATCCCAGCTGAACGTACCATCCCAGTCCTTGAAGGTACCGTGGATGTAGCTGTAGCCCAGGTGGCTGATTTTCCAGTCGATGAAGGCGTGCTGGCCTTCCTTGTCGATCTTGTAGTCGGCAGCCATCACCTGACCTGCAGACAGCAGCGCTGTACCGATTGCCAGAGCCGCGAGGGTCTTTTTCAACATGCTTTCTATTCCTTGTGAGTCGAGGTTGAACATCAGGCTTTGCGCCCCAGCATTCGCGAGAGGGTCGCATCACGATCGATAAAGTGGTGTTTCAACGCAGCCACGCCGTGCAAGCCGGCGAAGACTACCAACACCCAGGCGAGGTACAGGTGCACCACGCCAGCGGTGTCTGCCTGGTCCGGTAGACCGGAAACCACGGCAGGAATTTCAAACAGGCCAAACACCGGGATACCGACACCGTCTGCGGTGGAAATCAGGTAACCGGCGATCATCACGGCAAACAGCCCGAGATAAAGGAACGCGTGGCCGAACGCGGCACCGATACGGGTCAAGCGACTGTAACTGGCCAGCGGCGGAGGCGGTGGGCTGATCAGGCGCCAGACAATACGCACCAGCATGATGGCGAACAGCGTGATGCCGATGCTCTTGTGCAGGTCCGGTGCTTCCTTGCGCCAGGCGCTGTAGTAGTCCAGGCCCACCATCCACAAGCCCAGGGCGAACAGGCCGAACACCACCAGGGCCACGCCCCAGTGCAAAACCATACTGACCCAGCCATAACGGGCCGGTGAGTTACGTAGCTGCATGTACTTAATCCCGTAAGAGCTGCGCCCAAGACTAGCGATTTACCTATCGAATTAAAGCGGAAAATTTTGCTTTGAAATATCGAGAAATACGATCTAGAGCGTATGCACAATAAGTTAACCAAGGATTAAGGACTATTCCTAAGAAACGTGACAGTCCGTCCTACGTTTACTCCGAATTCCCCACAATGGCTTGTGACCGGGGCCACCATTGCATAGGCTTGCGCGATTGTTTCACCTGCGCCGCTCGCAGGACCGCTTCGAGGAGATCACCGATGGGCTTGAACAACCAGTGGATGCAACGCGACCTCGCGGTGCTGTGGCATCCCTGCACCCAGATGAAAGACCACCAGCAACTGCCGCTGATCCCGATCAAACGCGGTGAAGGCGTCTGGCTGGAAGACTTCGAAGGCAAGCGCTACCTCGACGCCGTCAGCTCCTGGTGGGTCAACGTGTTCGGCCACGCCAACCCGCGCATCAACCAGCGCATCAAGGACCAGGTCGACCAGCTGGAACACGTGATCCTCGCCGGTTTCAGCCACCAGCCGGTGATCGAGCTGTCCGAGCGCCTGGTCAAGATGACCCCCGAGGGCCTGACCCGCTGCTTCTATGCCGATAACGGTTCGTCGTGCATTGAAGTCGCGCTGAAGATGAGCTTTCACTATTGGCTCAACCGTGGCCTGCCAAACAAAAAACGCTTTGTCACACTGACCAACAGCTACCACGGCGAAACCATCGCCGCGATGTCGGTGGGCGACGTGCCGCTGTTTACCGAGACCTACAAGGCGCTGCTGCTGGACACTATCAAGGTGCCGAGCCCGGATTGTTACCTGCGCCCCGAGGGCATGAGCTGGGAAGAACACTCGCGCACGATGTTCCTGGCCATGGAACAGACCCTGGCCGAGCACCACGACAGCGTCGCCGCCGTGATCGTCGAACCGCTGATCCAGGGCGCCGGCGGCATGCGCATGTACCACCCGGTGTACCTCAAGCTGCTGCGCGAGGCCTGCGACCGCTATGGCGTGCACCTGATCCACGATGAAATCGCCGTGGGCTTCGGCCGCACCGGGACCCTGTTCGCCTGTGAACAGGCCGGCATCCGCCCGGACTTCCTGTGCTTGTCCAAGGCCCTGACGGGCGGCTACCTGCCGTTGGCCGCCGTGGTCACCACCGATGACGTCTATGACGCGTTCTACGACGACTACCCGACCCTGCGCGCCTTCCTGCACTCCCACAGCTACACCGGCAACCCACTGGCGTGCGCAGCGGCCCTGGCAACCCTGGATATTTTCGAAGAAGACAACGTCATCGAAAACAACAAGGCCCTGGCGCGGCGCATGGCCACGGCAACAGCGCACCTGGTCGACCATCCGCATGTCTCGGAAGTACGCCAGACCGGCATGGTGCTGGCCATCGAGATGGTCCAGGACAAGGCCACCAAGACCGCTTACCCGTGGCAGGAGCGCCGTGGTCTCAAGGTGTTCGAACACGCCCTGGAACGCGGCGCGTTGTTGCGGCCGTTGGGCAGCGTGGTGTATTTCCTGCCGCCCTATGTGATTACACCGGAGCAGATCGACTTCCTCGCCGAAGTCGCCAGCGAAGGCATCGACATCGCCACCAACAGCAAAGTCAGCGTGGCGGTGCCGAAGGATTTCCACCCTGGTTTCCGCGATCCGGGTTGATTGCCGGCACACCTACACCTTTTTCCAGAGAACCGAAATGAGACTGTCCCGCTTTTTCACCGACACCCCGCTGAGCCTCGGCGATCACGAACTGCCCGAAGCCCAGGCGCACTACATCAGCCGCGTGCTGCGCATGGGCGAAGGTGACGCCGTGCAATTGTTCGACGGCTCCGGCCAGGAGTTCCTGGGCAGCCTGCTGGAAGTCGGGAAAAAACGCGTCACTGTGCAACTGACCGAAAGCTTCGCCGGCCAGGCCGAATCGCCGCTGCACATCCACCTCGGCCAGGGCCTGTCCCGGGGCGAACGCATGGACTGGGCGATCCAGAAAGCCACCGAGCTGGGCGTCAACGCCATCACGCCGATCTTCAGCGACCGCTGCGAAGTGCGCCTGAAGGACGAACGCGCCGACAAACGCCTGCTGCACTGGCGCCAGGTGGCGATCAGCGCGTGCGAGCAGTGCGGGCGTTCGACGGTACCGGTGATTCATCCGCCGTTGCTGCTGGCAGACTGGTTGAAGCAGGTCGAGGCGGACCTGAAACTGGTGCTGCACCCGGTGGCCGAGCCGCTGGTCAGCCATGCCAAACCTGCGAGCCTGGCGTTCCTGATCGGGCCCGAGGGTGGATTGACGGATGGGGAAGTCGAAGTGGCCCAAGGCGCCGGCTTCCACGCCGCCCGCCTCGGCCCGCGTGTGTTGCGCACCGAGACTGCGCCGGTGGTGGCATTGGCGGTAGCCCAGCAGCTGTGGGGCGACTTCTAACCCACTTTGCAAACCCTCCCACATTTGGATGGGGTTACCCCTTCTTACTCCACCGGATCGCTGATCGGCTTGGCAATGATCGCCTTCAACTCACTGGTCATCGGGAATTCCAGGTTCAAGCCCTTGGGCGGAATCGGCTGTTCAAACCAGCGCTGGTAAATCCCGTTGATCTCCCCCGAACGGTACAGGTCGCCGAGGGTCTCGTTGACCACCGCGAGAAACTGCGGATCATCCTTGCGCACCATGCAGCTGTAGATCTCCCGCGACTGCTCCTCGCCCACCACCACCCAGTTGTGTGGGTCCTTGGCCTTGGCACGTTCGCCGTAGAGCAATGCATCGTCCATATAGAACGCAGCCGCGCGGCCCGTCTCGAGCATCTTGAACGCCTCGCCGTGGTCCTTGGCGCTGATCACGAACATATTGCTCTTGTGCTCGGCGTTGTAGCTCTTTAGAAAACGCTCGTTGGTGGTGCCGGCGGTAGTCACCACGTTCTTGCCCCCCAGGTCGGCGAAGCCCTTGATACCGCTGTCCTTAGCCGTCAGCAACTGGCCTTTCACGTAAATAAACCCGTAGGAAAATGCCACCTGCTTCTGCCGCTCGGCCGTGACTCCAGTGGAGCCGCATTCCAGGTCGACGGTGCCGTTCTGCACCAGCGGAATCCGCGTTTGAGAGGTCACCAGGTTGTACTTCACCTTAAGGTCGGCCACCCCGATTTTCTGCTGGATACGCTCGACGATCTTACTGGCCAGGTCCACCGAATAGCCCATCGGCTTGCCGCTGTGATCCCCCACGTAGGAAAACGGCACCGACGCATCGCGATAACCCAGGGTGATGGACTTGGTACTGGCGATCTTGCCCAGCGTACCGTCCAGCGGCGCCTGGTTGGCATGGGCGTGTACTCCCAGCAAAAGGCCCAGGGTGCAGCCGGTCAACAGGATTTTTTTCATTGTTATTCTCCGTTGGTCTTTGACGTTATTTTCGTACCGCAATCACGCTGATTTCCACCAGCACGCTCGGCCTCGCCAGCTCCGCCTGCAGGGTGGTGCGCGTCGGCGCCATCCCGGGCGATAGCCAGGCGGCCCACACCTCATTCATCGGCGCGAAACCGCTGCCGATGTCTTTCAAGTAAATGGTCGCATTGAGCAAATGATCCTTGTCACTGCCGGCCTGGGCCAGCAGCGCATCGATCCTGGCCAGCACTTCGCGGGTCTGCGTCGCCACATCCAGGCCTTCGCCGGGCACCTGGCCCGAAAGGAATACCAGATCCTTGAACGTGACGGCGCCGGACAGTCGGTCGTTGCTGCTGATTCGGTTGATGGTCATGGGTCAATCCTCACGCGGCGCGGGGCGCCAGGCCCTGCATATCTATGGAAGGTAGGTGGTGGCCGATCAGCTCGGCCAGCAATTGGCCGCTGCCGCACGCCAGGGTAAAGCCGAGGGCGCCGTGGCCCAGGTTCAGCCACAGGTTGCGATACACGCTGGGGCCAATCAGCGGCACACCGGTCGGGGTGGCGGGACGCATACCGGCCCATTCCACGGCATTGGCATAGTCGCCAGCGGTAGGAAATGTCTCGACCGCCTGGCGTTTCATCAGCGCCAGGCGCTTGGGCTCAAGGCTGGCGTCAAAGCCGACGATATCCACCATGGCCGCCACCCGCAGCTGTTCGCCGATACGCGCGTAGACCATCTTGCGGTCGTAGTCGGTGATGCTTACATTCGGCGCCTGGTGCTGTGCGCCAATCGGTACGCTGAGGCTATAGCCCTTGAGTGGATACAGTGGCAGTGACACACCGGGCAATGCCAACTCGGCGGCGCGATGACCGGCCGCCAGCACCAGTTGTTCCACCGGCATCACTTCGCCGCCCAGCTCGATGGCCTGTACCGCGCCGTCGGCATGGCGAATCCTGGTGACCTTGCGCCCCAGCAGAAAGGTGCAGCGCCCCGACGCTTCAAGGCGTGCCGCCAGCTGTTGGCAGAAGGCATGACAGTCCGCCACTTCTTCATTGGGCGTATAGATACCACCGACAAACTCACCCGCCACCTGCGCCAGCGCCGGCTCCAGCCGCGCACAATCCAGCGCCGACAGCACCTGTTGTTGCAGGATATCGGTGACCTTGCTGCGCGCACGCTCAAAGGTGTCGGCATTGCGAAAGGTCACCAGCTTGCCGTTACGCCGCCAGTTGAACGTGTCCAGGCGATCGTCGACGCGCCATTGCTGCAAGGTGTTTTGGCTCAGGCTCGCCAGGCGCAGCAAGTGGGCGGCGTTGCGCTTGTTCACCGAGCCACGGCAAGCGCCGATGAACGCGGCCATCCAGCGCCATTGTCGGGGATCCAGGCGTGGGCGCAGCTTCAGTGGCGAGTCACCGCGCAGCAACCAGCCAATCGCCTGTAGCGGCACTCCCGCATCCGCCAGCGGTGCGACGTAGCGGTAGGACAATTGCCCGCCATTGGCGAAGCTGGTTTCGCTGCCCACGGTGTCACGCGCGTCGATCACCGTCACTTCATGACCTGCACGTACCAACGCGTAGGCACTCGCCAGGCCGATAACGCCACCGCCAATGATGCAAACCTGCCTGGCCATTCAACACCCCTATCCCTTGATCCAAGAAAGCCCCAGGGTAGGTGCAGGTGACAGGCCGCCGACAATGAATAAAGATGGGGCACCTATAAACAAAGGTTATGGACCTGCCATGCGCTTGCGTCATATCGAAATCTTCCAGGCCATCCGCCAGACCGGCTCCATCAGCGCCGCCGCGCAGTTGCTGCATGTCTCCCAACCGGCGGTGACCAAGGTGTTGCAACATGCCGAGTTACAATTGGGTTTCCCGCTGTTTTTGCGGGTACGCGGCAAATTGCAGCCCACGCCCGAAGCCCTGGCGCTGGAAAGCGAAGTCGAAAAAGTCACCGCGAGCCTGCAAGGCGTGCGGCGCCTGGCCAAGAGCCTGCGCCGCGCCCCGGGGCAAAGTGTGCGGATTGGTGCAATCCCGGCATTGGCGCTGTCGCTGCTGCCCCCGGCGATTCTGGAATGGAAGCGCGACTACCCGGACATCGCCTGCGAACTGTCCAGCGACCATAGCCGCGAGCTGGTGCAAAAACTGTTGATGCGCGAGATCGACCTGGCACTGACCCTCAGCTTCTCCGGCCATCCCGGGTTGACCACACAAGTGCTGGCCAACGGTGTGTTGGTGGCCCTGGCGTCGAAAAACTACTGGCCGGACGCTGAGCTGCATCAAGCCCTGCCCCTGGCAGACCTGGCGGGAGCACCGTTGATTGGCCTGTCCAGCGCCGACCCACTGGCGGCGAAGCTCGACAACTACCTGGAGAGCGTCGACCCGCCGCCTCGGGTGACGATCTCGGTGCAAACCTATTCCCTGGCGCGGGCAATGGTGGAGTCCGGCGCAGGCTTGACGGTCATCGACCCCTTTACCGCCCTCGGCGCATCGACGGCGACCACCTGCATCCGCACGCTTACACCGCCGCTGCCGATCACCCTCTATGCCCTGACCCGTGCCGATGAACCACCGCCGCATATGCTGGCCAACCTGCTACAGATCTTCGGCAACCGGGCTCGGGAGCTGCTGGAGCGCCTATAACACGTAGTGCATGATCGCCACGAAATGCAGCAGGCTGCCGCCGATCACAAACAAATGCCAGATCCCATGGGAATGTCGCAGGCGATCCTCCAGGGCAAAGAAGATGATGCCGACGGTGTACAGCACCCCGCCCGCCGCCAGCCAGATAAACCCGGCGGTGCCCAGCGCGGCGATCAGTGGCTTGACCGCCACCAGCACGATCCAGCCCATCACCGCGTAGATCACGATGGACAGGATGCGCGCCTCGGAGCGCGGCTTGATCTCTTGCAGGATGCCGATCACCGCCAGCCCCCACACGATGCCGAACAGCGTCCAGCCCCACGGGCCTCTCAACGTCACCAGGCAAAACGGCGTGTAGCTGCCGGCGATCAGCAAGTAGATCGAAAAGTGATCGACCTTCTGCATGATCTCTTTTCGCCGCCCCTGCACGCTGTGGTACACGGTCGACGCGCTGTACAGCACCATCAGCGTAAAGCCATAAATCGCCACGCTGACGATCTTCCAGGGGCTGCCGTCCAGGCTCGCCACCACCAACATCCACACGGCGCCAATACACGCCGCGACTGCACCGAGCAAATGGCTCCAGGCGTTGAATCGTTCCCCGTGATACATCTGTCACTGACCTCCTGTAGCCGCTGGAACTGGCTGGCAAGCGTCCAGCCTTGCGCATAAGAGTGCAAGCGACTTGTGACGTTCCGAGGACGCCGCCGGGTTTTGCGGGCACAATCGGACGCATTCGAACAAGAGCCCACGGCCATGCTGATCGACGAAGAATTCACCCTCAAGAAGCTGGAAATCTTCCTGGCATTCATGCGCACCGGCAACCTGGCCCGCGCCGCCGCCGAGCTGCAAACCAGCAATGTCAGCGTGCACCGCGCCATCCACTCGCTGGAAAATGCCTTGCGCTGCCCGCTGTTCAAACACGAGGGCCGCAACCTCACGCCGCTGGAAAGCGCCTACGTGCTGGAAGAACGCGCACAGAAACTCATCGCCGATGTGGTCGACAGCGTACGCCTGACCCGCGAAGCCGCCGGCTTCTCCGCCGAACGCTTCAAGCTAGGCTCGCTGTATTCGCTGACGGTCAAGACCGTGCCGCAATTGATCATGGGCCTGAAGATCAGGCGCAGCGAACTCAATATCGACCTGATCCTCGGCTCCAATTTCGACCTGCTGTACAAGCTCAAGAACATGGAAGTCGACGCAATCCTCATCTCCCTCGACGAACACGCCAACGACCCCGACTGCGAACAGATCGAGCTGTTCTGCGACGACATCTTCCTCGCCACCCCCGCCGACTCACCCTTCGACCGCGCCCAGGAAATCGACCTGGCCGACGTCCGCGACGCCACCTTCATCACCCTCACCCAAGGCTTCGCCACTCATCAGGATGGCAACCGGGTGTTCAAGCAGGCGGGGTTCGAGCCGAAGGTGGCGATGCAGGTCAATGACATCTTCACACTGCTGAGCATGGTCAGTTCGGGGGTGGGTTATGCGTTGCTGCCAGGAAGGATTGCGGCGGTGTACGAGAACCGCGTGAAGCTGATACCGCTGCAACCCCGGTATCGGTTGCAGCAGCATATCGGCGTGGTGTTCCTGAAGGCCAAGGAGCGTGATCCGAATTTACTGGCGTTGTTGGCGGAGTGTCGGATGTATGCCAATCGGCAGGGAACAGCCTGACACTCCGCAACCCTCAAGGTCAGCCCACCAACCCACGCACAATGAAGTACAGCAACGAAGGCCCCAGCAAACACCCAAGCCCGGTATGGAACGTCGCCGTCAACGCGCCATACGGCACCAAGCGCCGATCCGTCGCCGCCAGCCCTGCCGTCACGCCGCTCACGGTGCCGGCCAAGCCACCGAACACCATCGCTGAACGCGGATTGTCCAAGCCCATCCAACGCGCCGCCACCGGGGTGCCGACCATCACCAGGATCGCCTTGATCAACCCGGTCGCAATCGACAGTGCCATCACATCCGAAGTCGCGCCAATCGCCGCACCGGTCACCGGGCCGACGATGTAGGTCACCGCACCCGCGCCGATGGTGGTCATGCTGATCGCGTCGCGATAGCCAAACACCCAGGCCATGCTGGCGCCGACGATAAACGGCAGGATCGTGCCCAGCAGCAGCGCAATCACACCGATCATCCCGGCCTTGCGCGCCTCGGTGGCCTGCACCTCGAACGCCGTGGCAACGATGGCGAAGTCGCGCAGCATCGCGCCGCCCATCAGGCCAATACCAGAGAACAGTGCCAGGTCGGCCAAGCCTTTTTGCCCGCCGGTAAGGGTGCCGCCGACCCAGGCCAGGACCAGGCCGATGACGATGGCAATCGCCGAGCCGTGGACGCGCCCGAACGTCAGGCGCTTGGACAGCACCACGGAAATCCACATCACCACGCCAACAAACGCAAACGCGGTGATCAGGCCGTTATGTTCCAGGCCTTTTTCGATGAGATCCCACATATCAGCGACCTCCCGCAGGCACGATCAGCGGCTCTTCGGCGGGCAGAGGCTCGCCCTTGTGAGTACGGCTGATCAACGCAATGGTGCAACCACAGACCACCACCGAACCAATCGCCGCCAGCACCGCGACCGGGCCGCCGTGCAGGGCGGTTACGACGTTCTGCTGCGCGGCCATCGCCACCACCACGGGGATATACATGGCGCCCCAAAAGCCCACGCCCATCTCGCACTCCTTGGTCATGCCGCCGCGTTTTTGCATCCACAGGCGAGCGCAGATCAGCAGGATCATGGCGATACCCACCCCGCCCACGTTGGATTTGACGCCCAGCAACACGCCGAGCATGTCGCCCATGATCACACCTGCAAGCGTGCAGATCGCCAGCAATGCCACACCGTAAATAATCATTGTTGTTGTCCTCGAAGTGCTCGATCGAAATTGTTGTTTTTGTGCTTCGACAGCCTTGGGTGGTGCTTTATCGGTGGCGGCGCTCCTCCTCTTCCAGCAGGGCCTGCAAGGTGTCCAGGCGTGCGCCTTCGCAGGCGATCACGGTGCCTTGTTCGAACACGCGGCGTGACAGGCCGGTGAGCACGGCGCCCGGGGGCAGTTCGATTTGCAGGCGCACACCGCGCTCGTAGGCGCTTTGCACGGTGCCGCGCCAGTCAACGACGCGGCACATGTTGAAGGCCAGGTCGTCGCGCAGATGTTCGGGGTTGTGGATCGGCCGCGCGCGAGTGCTGCTCAGGTAGGTGATGCGCGGCGCCTTGAGCGGGACAAATGCCTGGGCCAGGACCTCGGCCGGCTGCTCCAGCAGCGCGCAATGGGACGGCACACTGACGGCCAGGCGTTTGGCGATGCCGTTGCCCTTGATGCGCGCGGCAACACGCTTCATGGCCTCGTCGCTGCCGGCGATCACGCTTTGGTTATCGGCGTTGATATTGGCGAGGTACACCGGGGTTTCAGGGCTGTGGATGTCGGCGAGGAGTGTTTCGACGGTGGATAACTCCACGCCGATGATCGCGGTCATGCCGTAGCCGTGTGGATAAGCGTTTTGCATCAGTTGGCCGCGCAGGCTCACAAGCTTTACCGCATCGGCAAAATCCAGGGCCCCGGCGATGACCGCAGCCGGGTAGGCGCCGATGGACAGGCCCGCCACGTAATCCGGGGTGCGCTCCAACAGGCGGGCGTGGGCGACGCCGGCGATCAACAGGCACAGTTGCACGGCGCGGGTACTGGCCAGGGCTTGCGCGGAATCGAGCACGCGCACGTCTTCGCCCAGGGCATCGCTGGCTTCTGCCAGCACAGGTTCGGGCAACGACTTCAGCATGCCTGGTCGCTGAGCGCCCTGCCCTGGAAACACCAGCAGGCTGCTCATGCCACGGCCTGCCAAGGGTCGAGCACAAGATGCGCGCCGCTGGTAGTTTTCAGCAGCACACGGCGTGAGCCGCTGGCCCATTCGCGCAAGGCGACGGCGCCAAACGGGGTTTGCAGTTGCAGGTCCACAGGGCACACCGTCGTGTCCAGGCTCGCCAGCAGGTCCTCGGCAGCGGCGCGTTCAAGGCGCTTGGGCGTACGCAGGATCAAATCCAGATCACTCTGGGCATGCAGTGCTTCGATGCCGGTGGCCAATTCAAAGCCTGCGCTACCGCTGACGCCCCATGCCTCGTGCACCAGCACCGAACGCAATTGAGCAAGCGCGTGCAGCGCGGGTAAATCCCGTGACGAAACCACGTCGCGCAGGGCTTCCGGTGCAACACGCCGCTGCACCGCCGCCAGCGGCATCTCGGCGGCGAACCGCTGCTCACGCAAACGCCCGCGCACGCCGACCGC
>NZ_CVTH01000031.1:0-47624 GCF_900005955.1 Pseudomonas sp. 8 R 14
CAGCGGTGAGCAAATCGTGCTGGCCCGACGTGACGGTGCCCACAGCCTGTTGCTGGGCCTGAACCAGGGCTCGCCGTTTGTGGAGATCGACGGCCAGCGCGCGGTGTCGACCCAACCGCTGAACCCTGGCCAATGGCAGCACCTGGCGTTCACCGCCGAGGGCGACAAGGTCACGCTGTATGTGAATGGCCGTGAAAGCGCCACGCTCGCCGTGGCCATGCCTGGGTTCAACACGCAGCTGGCGGTCGGCGCCGACCTGCCGGAAGCCGGCAGCGCGCACCTGCCGTTCGCCGGGGCCATGGATGAGCTGCGCCTGTCCAAGGTGGCGCGCCCGGCCGCGCTGTTGCTGGCCGATGCGAGTGCCCAGGGCGCCGAGTCGAAACTGGTGGCCTACGGCGTGGATGAAGAACAGTCCGGCTTCGGCTTCGGCAGCCTGGGCTTTTTGCTCAACGCCGTGCCGGTGGACGCCTGGGTGATCATCCTGGTGCTGGTGGCGATGATGTTCCAGTCGTGGGTCATCATGCTGCGCAAGAACCGCCAGGTCAGTCGCCTCAGCAGTGCCAACGAAGTATTCCGCGAGCACTTCGCCCAGATCGGCACGCGCCTGGAGATGTATGCCGACGACGCGCAGTTGGCTGAGCGCCTGACCCACTCTTCGCTGTGGCGCCTGTACCTGGTGGCGGTCAAGGAGATCCGTACCCGGCGTGCCCAGGGCGCCGACACCTCGTCGGTGTCGGCGGCGACCATCGAAGCGATCCGTTGCTCCATGGACGGTGTGCGCACCCGTGAGAACCAGGCCCTGAGTTCCAAATTGTCGACCCTGTCCAACGCCATCGCCGGCGGCCCGTACATCGGCCTGCTCGGTACGGTGCTGGGGATCATGGTGGTGTTCCTCGGCACGGCCATGGCCGGCGACGTGAACATCAACGCCATCGCTCCGGGCATGGCGGCGGCGTTGCTGGCCACGGCCATGGGCCTGTTCGTCGCGATCCCCGCGTTGTTTGGCTACAACCGCCTGATCACGCGCAACAAGGAAGTCAGCGCCGACATGCGCGTATTCGTCGACGAGTTCATCACCCGCCTGGCGGAGATGCACGGCGAGAGCCAGCACAGTGAAACCGCGCACCGCCGCGACCATCACGCATCGGTTCCGGCCTGAGGAGAATCGCCATGGCTTCCGTAAATGCCTCACACGACGATGACGATGATGCCGCCGTCGACAGCATCAACATCACGCCCCTGGTGGACGTGCTGATGGTGGTGCTGGTGATGTTTATCCTCACCGCCACCGCCCAGGTCTCGGGGATCCAGATCCACCTGCCCAAGGCCAGCGCCTCGGTGTCGCTGTCGGAGGCCAAGACCAAGGCCATCTCCGTGAATGACGGCGGCCAGGTGTTCCTCGATGCGTACCCGGTGACCCTCGGCGAACTGGAAGAACGCCTGCGCATCGAGAAAGCGCTGAACCCGGACTTCCCGGTGATCGTGCGCGGCGATGCGATGGTGCAGTACCAGAAAGTCATCGAGGTGCTCGACCTGCTGCGCCGGCTGGAGCTGTCCCAGGTCGGCCTGGTCACCGGCAAACCGAGCCAGGGCTGAGTCATGACCGCACAGATCCCGATCGCGCCATTGCCGGTGAAGAACAAACCGCCGTTGCGCCCATTGAAATGGGGCGCCGGCCTGTTGCTGGGCGCCGTGGCGGCCTGGTTTCTCTGGCAGTGGGCCAATGACATGAGTGGCGTACGCCGTGAAGCGCCGAAGGTGCCGACGATTATTCCGTTGCCGCCGCCGCCGCCGCCACCCCCGGAAAAACCCAAGGAGCCCGAGCCCCAGGTTGAAGAGAAAGTCCCGGAGCCGGTGCCCAGCCCTGAACCCGAAGAGGTCAAGCCGGCCGAGGAAGCACCGCCTTCACCGAATGAAGACCTGGCCAACCCGATGCAGATCGACGGCGATGCGCAGTCCGGTAACGACGGTTTCAATATCGGCGCCGGCAAGGGCGGCGGCATGGCCGGCAGTGGCGGCGGCGGGTTGGGGACCGGCACGTACAAGCAGTACCTGGCCGGTACCTATCAGCGCCTGATGCGCGAAGACCCGGAGCTGCGCAAGAAGGCCTTTGCGATACAGATAGACCTGTGGTTGGGCGCCGACGGCCAGGTGACGAAGGCGCTGGTGGCCAAGTCCAGCGGGGATGCCGACACCGACGCGCAGATGCTGGCGCTGATCCGTGCGCCGCGCGCCACCCAGAAACCTCCGGCGTCGCTGACGCTGCCCATGCGCCTGTCCCTCAAGGGCCGGCGTCCGGATTGATTGCACGAAACCTCTTACCTACGGTTTTTTACAGGAGTTGCGTACACATGATTTCCCCCGTGAATCGACTGACCCTGGCGGTTGGCATGGTCATCGCGACCCTGGTCGGGCAAGCCGCGGCAGCCCCGGTTGCGCCTTCGGAAAACGTCACCATCAACCTGATCCGCCTGCTGGTGCAGCAAGGTGTGCTGACCCAGGACACCGCCAATGGGCTGATCGCCCAGGCCGAAAAGGAAGCCCAGCAGGCCCGCCAGGCCAACGCCGCGCCGGTGGTTGCCAGCGGCCCGGCGACCGCGCCTGGGGATGTGCGCGTGCAGTACGTGCCGCAGGCGGTGCGCGACCAGATCCGCGACCAGGTCAAAGCCGAAGTCATGTCCACCGCCAAGCAGGAAAACTGGGCGCAGCCCAATACGTTCCCCGACTGGATCTCGCGCATCAGCTTTGATGGCGATATTCGTCTGCGCGACGAGTCGCGCTACTTCTCGGGCAATAACAGCAACAACATCACCGATTTTGCCAAGCTCAATGACACCGGCCCGTACGACGTCAACAAAAACTCCAACACCAAGTTCCCACCGCTGATCAACACCCGCGAGGACCGCGAGAACCTGTTCCGCCTGCGGGCACGCCTGGGCATGAAAGCGGTGATCTCGCCGGAATGGACCGCCGGCATTCGCATCGCCACCGGCTCCGACAATAACCCGGTGTCCACCACCCAGACCCTGGGCGGCGGCTTCGGCAAAAAGGACATCTGGCTCGACCAGGGTTACCTGAGCTGGAAAACCACCGACTACATGACGTTGACCGCCGGGCGCATCGGTAACCCGTTCTATTCCACCGACATGATGTATTCCAACGACCTCAACTTCGACGGCGTGGCGGCGGTCTTCAACCACAGCCTCAACAGCGAGTGGGGCCTGTTCGGTACCCTCGGCGCCTTCCCGGTGGAGTACACCTCCGACACCGCCAGCACCAATGGTATCGACAAGGAAGACAGCGACACCAAATGGCTGTTTGGCGGGCAGATCGGCGCGGACTGGAAGATCAACCGCAGCAACCGCCTCAAACTCGCCGCGGCTTACTACCAGTTCCAGGACATCGAAGGCGAGCGCTCCAGCCCTTGCTCCACCTGGCAGGGCGCGGCAGGTTGCGACACCGACGGCACGCGCGTGGCCTTCATGCAGAAAGGCAACACGGTATTCAACCTGCGCAACAACACCACCAACCCGGCGGATCCTGCGCGCACACCCGACCCGCAGTACGTAGGCCTGGCGTCCAAGTTCGATGTGCTGGACCTCAACCTGGTCTGGGACAGCGAACTGCCCAGCGACTTCAAGTTGCGCAGCCAGGCCAATTTCATCCACAACCTGGCCTACGACAAGGGCGAGATGCTCAAGCGCAGCGAAGGCGAGATCGTCAACAACATCAACAGCAACGGCCAGTTTGAAAGTGGCGGCAATGCGCTGATGGTCTCGTTCACCCTCGGCAGCGCCCTGGAGATGCGCAAGCGCGGCGACTGGAATGTGTTGGCCGGCTACAAGTACATCCAGCCCGACGCCTTGCCCGACGGCTTCAACGACTCGTCGTTCCACCTGGGCGGCACCAACGCCAAGGGCTATTTCATTGGCGGCAACTACGGTATCGACAAGAACATCTACGCCAGTGCGCGTTGGTTGAGCGCCTCCGAAGTGTATGGCCAGCCGTTCGAAGTCGATGTGATGCAACTGGAACTCAACACGCGCTTTTGATGCGCAGGGAGACGCCACATGAACACACGAATCTGCGCGCTGTTACTGCTGCTGGTGAGTACCGGCGCGTCGGCCGAAGGCATGGAGGAGCGCCTGCGTACGCAACTGCGCAGCACCACCCAGCAATTGCAGGCGCTGCAAAGCGAACAGGCCCAGGCCAGTGCCGCACGGCTGGCCGCCGAAAACCAGGCCAAACAGGCCCAGGCGCACATCAAGCAATTGACCGCCGAGCTGGAAAAGGCCCGTGGCATGGCTGAGCAACTGGCCGGCCAGCAACAGAGCCTGCACAGCCAGGCGCAGGCCCAGGTGGCGGCGAGCAACGAGCAGATCGGCAAGTTCAAGAAGGCCTATGACGAATTGCTGGTGCTGGCCAAGGGTAAAGAAGTCGAGCGCGCGCGCCTGCAGGCGGCCTTAAGCGAACGTGACACACAAGTGCAGCAATGTTCAGTCAAGAATCAACAGATGTACGGCGTGGCCCAGCAGTTGCTCGCAGCCTACGAAAAAATCGATGTGGCCGAGGTGATGAGCATTCGCCAGCCGTTCGCAAGCAGCGCACGGGTCAAGTTCGAGGAACTGGCCCAGGGTTTTGGCGACGATCTGTACAAGAGCCGTTTTGATGCGCCCCAGGCAGCCGCCAATCACTGATAGACAAGGAAGAGATCACCATGAGCGAATTGATCACCAGCGTCACCGTCCAGAGCCTCACCGACCTGTTGCAGGACGCCGGCTACCGGGTTAACCAGAGCGAACAGAACGGCATCGTGCAGTTGCTCAGCGCCAGCCAGGGCATCGGCTTTGCCGTGCGCTTCGGTAACCCGGCGGCGGAGCAGGGCAGCTATGTGGACTTCACCTACAGCTGCGCGCTGCGGGTACAGGGCGAGTTGCCCGAGGGCCTGGCCCCGGTATGGAACGCCTCGCGGCGCTTTGCACGGTTGTCGGTGCAGGGCGAGTTCCTGTTGATGGAAATGGACGTGGTGGTGGCCGGCGTTGGCGTCACGCACCTGCGCAGCCA
The DNA here is from genome assembly GCF_900005955.1 of Pseudomonas sp. 8 R 14. NCBI lineage: Bacteria > Pseudomonadati > Pseudomonadota > Gammaproteobacteria > Pseudomonadales > Pseudomonadaceae > Pseudomonas > Pseudomonas sp. 8 R 14. The sequence goes on from NZ_CVTH01000031.1 coordinate 5,065, forward strand.
GCTGGAATTGTGGGATCGCCTGTTGCAGGAGTTTATCGTCTACCTGCGTGAGTACAGCCAGCAGGCCGCGCAGTTGCAGGCTGCCGCGGTGGGTGAAGAGGCGGCGGTGCTGTGAAAAAGCCAACCCTGATGCTCGGCGCGGGGGCGCTGGCTGTGCTGGTGGTGGCCGTGGCGTTGAGCCTGCGACCGGGCAGCGATCCGGTGGCGGCGCAGCAACCGGCGCCGGTGATCAATCCCGCGCCGAGCGGGCCAGCGGTGGCGCGCCTGGGCAACCAGCAGATCGACCTGGCGGAGCTGAAAAGCGTGCTGGCCAGCCTGCCGGCCGAATCCCGCGAGCAACTGCGCGGCAACCGTGGCGCCCTGGAAACCTGGATCCGCTCACGCCTGGCGCAAAAAGCCGTGCTTGAACAGGCCGATGCCCAGGGCTGGCGCCAGCGCCCGGAGGTGGAGCAGCAGACCCGCGCCGCCGCCGAGCAGATCGTGTTTCGCGACTACATGCTGTCGGTCAGCCAGGTAACGGCCGACTACCCCAGCGCCGCCGAGTTGCAACAGGCCTACGACAGCGGCAAGGCGCAATGGGTGACGCCGCCGTTGTACCAGGTGAGCCAGATTTTCCTCGCGGTGAATGACCCGCAAAACCTCGATGCCGTACGGCGCCAGGCCCAGGAACTGAGCCGCAAGGCCCAGGCCGCACCGGCTGATTTTGCCGCCCTGGCCACGCAGTTTTCCCAGGACCCCGACAGCGCCGCGCGCGGTGGCGATTCGGGGATGCAGCCGTTGCAGCAACTGGTGCCGGAGGTGCGCGGCGCGGTGGCGCGGCTCAAGGTCGGTGCGGTCTCGGACGTGGTGCAGAGCCTGGCCGGGTTTCATGTGCTCAAGCTCATCGGCCAGCAACCGGCGCGCACCGCCACCCTGGACGAGCTGCGTGAACGCCTGACCCAGGCCCTGCGCGCCCAGCGCCAGGAACAGATCGCCAAGGCCTACCTGGAAGGCATGCTCAACACCGCGACCTTGAGTATCGACGGCGCCGAGTTGAACAAAGTGCTGGAGTAACACGCCTCAACCCGCATTGGATGCACAGACCAACCAGACAGGGAGTCTCCCATGGCATTTCTCGAACCGTCTGCCCCACAGGGGCCCACTGCTTACCGTGCACCTACCGAGCCACGCAGTGCCTGGCTGGCCCTGGCCAGCGAGATCGACCCGGAGGTGGCCCGCTACTTTCTGGTGAGTGCGCGCTGCGGCTGTTTCATGCAGGCCGCGCGCAGCCTGAATATCAAGGCAACCCTGTTGCGCAAGCGCCTGGCCCAGCTGGAGGAGCACCTGCGCCATGCGCTGTTCAGCTACCAGGGCAACGGCCTGGTGCTCAGCCGCGACGGCCAGCAATTGCAGGCCCAACTGATCGCCCTGGCCCATGAACGGCGCCTGCCGGTACTGGAACAGCCGCTGATTCGCCTGGCGGTGGCCGAGCCGATCCTGCACGACATCCTCGGCCGCGACCTGATCGCCTTGCTGCGCCGCAATGCCAGCGTGCGCCTGGAGATCATCTCCCTCGACAGCCACCTGTCCCTGCAGGCGGTGGACGTGGATGTGGTGCTGTGGCTGGCGGACACCGACGGCCCGGTGCCCGGCCCGAGCTTTGTCACCGAACCGCCGCGGGCGCTGGCGCGATTGCGGTACCTGCCGCATATCGCCAAGCGCTATTCACGCCTGACCACGCGCCCGGACAGCGTGGAAGACCTGGCTGACTACATGCTGGTGCAATGGCAGCCGGACGCCCAGGTCGAGGCGCTGCAGCCGTGGAACCAGGTGGTGCAACAACGCCAGGCGGCGGTGGTGCAGGTGCATGCCTATTCGCTGATGCTGGAGATGATCCGCTGCGGCGCCTGCATCGGTTTGCTGCCGCACTACATGAGCAGCTTCGACCGGGGGCTGGTGGCGTTGCCGGGGTTGTTGGCCGAGGACAGCATGCAGCGCCAGGTGTGGCTGGCGGTGAATGCGCAGGTGCGCCACCCCGAGGCGGTGCAGATGATCATCGAGTTGATCATCAGCACCTTTGAGGGGCGGCGGGAGTGGTTTGATTAGTGGAAACAGCTTTGCAAATCGAGCCGTTCACTGCTCTGGGAGGCTGGGCAGGCTGCCGCCACCGTTAAGGCGGCGACGGCCGTGCGCACCCCTCACTCGGGTGTGAAGGTTTTCCACTCGTTTACCGCTGGCTCCACTTCACTTCGAGAATCGCGCATCAGCCAGTACCTGCCTTCTGTGACTTCAAAGAAAGGGACGTTACCCATGGGAGCCTCTACGGTCAGGCCAGTGGCATTGGCCAGCTTCTGGGGGAAGGCCGTCTGGGCAGCCTTATCGACGAGCAATCTAAGTGAGGTGGATTTTGTTTTGTCGCGCACCGGGGCGATCAGTGTGGCAAGGCTTTCCGGCGTCTGAGAGGTGGCTTCATTCAAGGACCCTTCAAATGTGTCTAGGGTGACTTCACTCCCCACGATATTTAATCGGTTATTTGGATTTTTGCCCGATCCATCAATGAAAAATTCAAATTGTTTATTTTCAGACGGGATCATCAGAATACTCTGGGCCTTCTGTTCGGGCGCTGATAGTTTTTCAAAGTCTCGGAAGTCATCGTAGCTGCGTATCGTCGCATCTTGTCGCGTGGGGATGAAGCTGGGATCGCTGGGGGATAGTTTGACTTTTGGTGGCCCGAAACGAGAAGGTTTGTAATTTGTCTCGACTGTCGCAACCACGGGTTTTTCAGTGGTTCCGATATTTATCTGTATCGGCTTGCCGTGTGGCTTGCTCGCCGTGGCGCTGGTGTAGTCTTGGACATATTTTTGTTGCATCGTAAGGCCTGCGAGTGTGTCGACTTCATCTTTAGATAGTGCAGGAAACTCTTTTGTAAAGTCAGTTACAAAATCATTGAATACGTCTTGGGGGTGAGTGCCCAGTGCAAAGCCTGAGTACACTTTTCCTTCAAAGCCTTTGAACGGTACGCCTGTAACTTCATGTAGATCGGTAGCGAGAGCTTTATCACCTCCATTTGCGGAGTAGCAGGTGAGGATACGCGCTGCTTTATAGTCTTTAATGTCGATGCCTCGGCTCAAGAGCTCAAAATATATGTCGCTGGCTGATAGTTTTCTTCCACCTTCGCCCATTAGTTTTGTCGGTTCGCCCGGTTCTGGCTCATATCCATGCCCGATAATATTTATGCGTTTTTCACCGTTGTAGACATCTTCAAAAGTTTGAACGCCACCATCGATGGCCTTGACGTTTTCGATGCGCCCTCCCAACGCCACGATATTGTTCGTTATTGGCGATCGCGCAACTTCGGGCAACATGCCGACGGTATTGCTTGAGTTTGAATGTGCCGCAGATGCTGAGCCTGGAGAGCGTGTACGTAAGTGAAGTACCAGTATTGCGAGGTTGGTCAACAGATCGGTAACGGCGGCTTCCTTGTGGCCGTCCTTTTCATTGGCCAGGGTTTCGATATCGCCAAGGATTCCCTGAGTCTGCAACGCCAGGCCGATGACGGCTGCGGGGCCGCGAAGGGCGGGCAAGACGGCGTTGAGGACGAGAAACCCACCTTCTTTCAGGGTTGCCCAGCGACTTTCCGCGTTTGACACCGTTTGCTGTTCGGCCAGCGTTGTCACGGTCTTGGCGTTAGCCTCGTACAGGTGGCTCATCAGTTGCCCGGCTTGCAGTTTTGCCCCTATGTCATCAATCCCGGCGCCGGTGGTGGCGAGTGTGGGGGCCGCCGGTGTGCTCGGTATAGTGAAGTCATCAATAAACACTCTGTTACGGTGCAGGTGAGGTTCGCTGAAACCACCGTGGGCATAGACTGTGCGGGTCGTTTCATCGGGCATCCAGGCCAGAATATCGTTTTGTAACTTTCCGGGTTTCTGGATGGCCTCCATCAATGCCTTGCGAGAAGGAAACTGCATCAGTGGAGCATCGGCCATCAGCGGGCGATAGAGAACATGCGGACCGACGGTGCTGTCCTTGGGTTCGATCAGGTACATGTTCTCGACGATGTCAGGCGATGCGCCAGGTTCGGGCACGAATGCCAATGGGCGCATCGTGATTTCATTGCCATTGACGGACTTGGTACCGGGAGTGGGGTCAAGTACCGCTTGAAGGTAACGAAACCCCATGGCGTTATCGAAACCAGACGCGCCTTTGGCGGTCAACTCCAGCGCCTTCATCTTTAGTTCAATCGGTACTTGTTGCACAAAACGTAGCTGACGTTCTGCTTTTTTTGCAGGGTCATCCAGCAACTCGCGTTTAAGCAAGTCTGGGTAGTTCTTTCCGACGTTGACTTTTTCAATCAACGCTTTGAGGGCGCCTTCTTTGCCCAGCGCCGGTATCAGCGTTCCCGTTGGTTTGTGGCGGACCTCTATGCTACCGCCAGGTAATCCAGCAAGGTTCTGGATGAACGCGTCGCTCAGGGCCATTTTAGTGGTCTGGATGGCTCCGAATCCGAACCCGGCCCCCGTGCCGCCATACGGCGTGTGAAACAGCACTTCTACATCATTGATGTCATAAGGGACGGGGGGCGGTGACAGCGCATTCAGTTGGTTCTGGGTATACGTGCGGATATCCGGGATACCGCTGTTATAGGTGTGTTCGTTGTTGCGATGCATGTAGCCCGCCAGTTCCATGGTGAGCTCATGCAGGATGAAGCGGTTGGCATCGGAGGTATTTTTTATCCAGTCGGACATCTTGTTCTGGGGCTGCCCAGGAGGCTGCGAGTCGAGCAGTGTGGAGTCGGTGGTGACTGCATCCGCTGCTTTGCTGTTGATAATAATGCTTGCTTGGATGTAGAACGCATTCACGTCCAATTGGGTGAGGGCGGTGCTGAACGTTGTGGTCGGCTGTTGTGTTTTCAGGTTTTGGTCCCAGGCCTGTTTGACTGCGGCCAACGAGGCATAGGGGGTTACCTTGCCGCTTGGCTCGCACACCAGCACGATCGTACGTCCCGCCACCTTACGTTCCATGACCAGGTTGGGGGTTAGATATTGCGGGGTATCGGGACGACTACTGTCAGTGCTGGAGAACCTATACACGATCACTTCGGAGCCGTCAGCCAATTTGGGACGTGTCGATCCTTGGGGATACCTTACCGCCATGTCGAGGGTTTCGCGTTGCAAGTCATCCAGCCCAGGGTGTTTCAGGCTGGCCAGGCGCAGGTTGCTACGTATCAGTTCACTGAGCATCAACCGACGATCTCCGGCGAAAATGGGCGTGACACTCACCGCCGTGTCGGCGCCTAAACCAGGGGCCGGTTCGTTGAAAGGTGGCTTGCCCCAATAATCGAGTTTGGCTGTCTGAAGCGCTTCGTTCAGCTTGCCGGGCAACTGGCTGATCGCCTGTTGGAGCGCTGATTTATCGATGTCAAGCGCGGTGCCCGCAGGATCGCCTGTACGTGCCTGCACGTCCGCACGAGTGTCGACAAACTTGCCGTCACTGCTGAACACGGGAGCGTCAGCGCCGGCGATGTGGTTAATCGCCAGTTCCATCAGGGGTATTTCCAGGTATTGACCGGGATTTGCCGGGTTGGGGACGGCGAAGGCCAACTGCTGGACATCCACATTCAATGAGGGGGATGCCTTATTGATGGCGTCCTTGAGCAATCCGGCTACCACTGCTTGCATGTTCGGTTCCCCTTCAAACAGACGCTGGCCGATGGTGTTCACGGGCCCAACGGTCGGCGGGGCGGGCGGCGTGGGTATGGCCGCATCGACCAGGTTGCGTCTGAACGGCGGTGTGGGAGTGGCGAAGCTGGGAACTGGGAGTCCTTCCCTGCGCGCCACGCGCTGTTTGGCTGCCTGTTGGCGTTCGCGAACCACAAGGGAGGCGGCGTCGTTCGGAGGATTGTCTTTGAGCAGGGCGGGGAAACCGTCGCGAATGAGCCCCGCGTTTTGTTCGGCCCACTGCGGTGAGCCGTAATGTTCGCGTACGCCGTAAAATTCCATAATGCCCGCTATCGGGTAGAGATAGTCTCCGTAGTTGTAGTTCGGCAAGGCCATCGGCCCGCTACCTCCTATCTCGCGGGCCACTTTCAAGATGGCAGGTTGAAGGGCTGCCCACTGTTTATGTTCAGCGGGAAGTGTGAGCCATTTGATGCGTCCGTCTGAGTCTGGCCCCCAGGCAGACAGACGCCCATCCGAATGGATCACTACACTTTCGATATCCAGGTTGTGTGCTTGCATGAAGCGCTTGAACGCGTCGCTGGAGAGCGCCTCTTTATAGGCTTGTGCTGCCTGTACATAGGACGAATCTTCAGGGGTACCGATGAGGACCCCCTTGGTCGCGTCGGCGCGGGGGTTCATGGCTTTGATTGTCACCAGCCTGCTGAGCATGCGCGCCAGTTCCCGGTCGGCTTCCTCGACACGTTCCGAAGGTGTCGGTGTGCGGTTTGCGTCAGCTACCCCCCTGGTGTGGTTATAGGTTGCCATGGCGATGGCGTTCTCTACTTCGGCTTGTGCCGTCCTGACGCGCGTGGCTTGCGGCGTAAGTGGGCCGTTTAAGGGCATCAGGGTTTTGAATTTATTGTTGTACTGCAAGTCGCGTATCGCACTGGGCAGGTCGTTTGGAAAGTTCGAGAAGGCTTCGCCATAGAAGTTGCTCACCACGTCAATGGGCGCGTTGCGTGCGCCGGTGTACCGAAACGATTCAAGTCGACCGGCGGCTACTTCTTTTGCCGCCGCTGCAACACCTGCGCTGGCTTCTTTCCAGCCGGGCGTATGGCTCGAGAAGAGTTGAATTTTGCCATTGATACTGCATTCCATATCATCCGCGTGGGGGAACCATCTGATCGTGGAAATATCGATGTTATTTTCCTTGGCATAGCGTGCAAACGGCTCTTGAGTGAGTGCTTGAGCGAAGAGTGCCCACGCCTGGCCGAAGGTGGAAAATGGTGGAATGTCAGTGATCGTTGGAAGTTGACCACCGTTTTTTATCACGGACTTTTTGCGACTTTCCAGCAACATCAATGCGGCGCAATACTGGCTTGCCATTTCACTGTCGCTTTTCTCCACAAGGTGTTTGCTTTGTTTCTGGATGCGTTGAAAACGTGCATCCGTTGGGGAGGGCTGCGGATTCACAGGCCACTGTGTGACAGTTTGAGTAAGTGATCGTTTGGCTCTTGGATGTTCTGACGCGCCATTGTTCTGACCGGCCTCCTGTGAGACCGGGTGCGGCTGTACGACAATCGCCTGGGGCGTGATAATCATGAGGTTTTCTCGTAATGGGCAGGGAAATAACGACACCGTAATTGCACTTTGCTGCGTCCGACGTATGACGCGTGGCTTGTAGGGAGTGGTATGGTTAAACTCGGCGGTTCCGCACGTGTGTATCAGGTTTATACGAGGCGCTATCCCGATGCAGAGTGAGCAGTGATGCAGGCCTCCCGCTTGAGCCTCATTTGCCATGCCGCCACACCCGCTCAAAAGTACGGGCGTTTTCCCGATAACGAGTCCGTGGTCATGGATTGGCAAGCGGCGGCGCTGTCCCTGGCCGGGCGCTATAAGAAGAAAACGCGTCTGCTGTGCGCGCCCGAGGCACGCGCCTGGCAAACGGCAGGGTTGTTCGGCAGTCAGGCGGTGATTGAAGAGGCCTTGCGCGATGGCGACTTTGGCGACTGGAAGGGCCAGGCCATCAGTCAGTTACGCAGCGATGCGTTGATGGACTGGATGACCCACAGCACCCGTGCGCCCCACGGTGGCGAGTCGGTCGAGCAGATTTGCGCGCGGGTCGCGGCGTGGATGAAAACGCTTGAGGCGCAACCCGGGCACGTGGTGGCCATTACCCATCCCTTTGTGATCCGCGCGGCGATGTTGCACGTCATGCAGTTTCCGGTGTCGATGTTCTATCGGATCGATGTCGAGCCCCTGTCCGCTACCGAACTGCGTTTCAACACGGTGTGGCGCCTGCGCCTGGAAACTCACGCCTGAGTGCGTGAACATGGCAAAATCCACGCCCCGCAATGAGAGCAACCCATGAAACGCATCCTGATCATCGGCATTGGCGCCGGCAACCCTGACTACATCACGATGCAGGCCGTGAAAGCGCTGAACCGCACCGACGTGTTTTTCCTGATGGACAAGGGCCAGAGCAAGGACAAGTTGATCGACCTTCGCCGCGAGATCTGCGAGACCTACATCACCGAACCTGGCTACCGCTTTGTCGAGGCCGAGTGCCCCGAGCGCGTACGTGGCGAGATCGACTACACGACTGCTGTGCAGGACCTCAACCGCGACAAGCAGGCAACTTTCGAGCGCATGATCAACGAGGAAATGGCCGACGGTGAAGTCGGTGCGTTCCTGGCCTGGGGCGACCCGGCGCTGTACGACAGCACTATCCGCATCTTGCAGGCGATCCTGGCCAGTGGCCGCTGCGCCTTTGAATTCGAAGTGATCCCCGGTATCACCAGCGTGCAGGCCCTGGCGGCCCAGCATAAGGTGGCGTTGAACCGTATCGGCAAGTCCATCGAGATCACCACCGGGCGTCGATTGGCGGCGGGGCAGGCCAGCGATGCAGATACCCTGGTGGTCATGCTCGATGCGGAAGATTCCTACCGTACGGTGGCCGATCAGGACCTGGATATTTACTGGGGTGCTTACCTGGGCACGCCAGACGAGATCCTGATCAGCGGCAAAGTCAGTGAAGTGGCTGAAGAGATCGAACGGGTGCGCAAGGCGGCGCGCCTGGAGAATGGCTGGATCATGGACACTTACTTGTTGCGCAAACCCTGAGGTAACGTCCCATGCTCAAACTGCTTGCCCTCGCACTGACCCTGGTGGCCGGCGTTGCCCACGCTGATTCCGAGCTGCACACCGATTTGCCGCTGGCGTACCTGGAACAGACCCAGGGCGATGCGCGCAACGAGCCGCTGGTGATTTTCCTGCACGGGTTCGGTAGCAATGAGGAAGATCTGTTTGGCATCAAGGACGCGCTGCCGTCCACCTGGACCTACCTGTCGGCCCGTGCGCCGACGCCGGTGCAGCCGAATGGCTTTCGCTGGTTTACCAAGGCGCCGGGTGACGGTGACTACGATGGTGTGACCGCTGATTTGCAGAGCAGCGCCAAGCTGATCAAGGACTTTGTCGGCAAAGCCACCGCCAAGTATCACACCCGGCCTGACCGGGTGTTCCTGGTGGGGTTCAGCCAGGGCGCGATCATGTCGTATGAGGTGGCGTTGCGCGACCCGCAGCTGGTGCGCGGCATTGCGGCATTGAGTGGCAGCGTGCTGCCGGTGCTCAAGGCTGAGCTGAAGCCGGATGAGCGCTTGAACAAATTGGCGATCTTTATCGGCCACGGCACCCTGGACCAGGCACTGCCGTATGCGTCGGCGACGCGGGCGAATGAGGTGTTGGTGGGGCTTGGGTTGAAGCCGGAGTTTCATGGCTATCCGGGGATGAACCACACGGTCAGTGAGGTGGAAGTGCAGGACTTGAAAGCGTGGCTGGAAACAAATTTGAAGTGAGCGCGCTGAATGAAGGTGGGAGGGGGCTTGCCCTAATGCCAGTCAGCTAAGGCTTTTTGTAGGAGCGAGCTTGCTCGCGAAAAACTCACAGACGCCGCGTTCATTCAGGAAGCACGCGTTATCGTTGACGTTTTTCGCGAGCAAGCTCGCTCCTACAGGAGGCGATGTACGCTTAACTGACTGGCATTAGGGCAAGCCCCTCCCACATTTGATGGGCGTTGTCAGGACTCTTTGTTATTTGCCGCCGGTAATCTGCTTCACCAGCTCTGCATGCCCCTTCGTATCATCGGCCCGCGAGATCGCCTGGATTACCAGCAAGTGGTTGCCGGAGCCGCCGAGAAACGTGGAGTTCAAGGTCTTGCCACCGCCCTGGGTGGCGGTGCTGTCCACCTGGCGCAGGCCGAGGCCCTTGAAGGTCAGTTTCTTCTCGCTCAGCTTCTTGAAGTCGGGCAGGGCAGCGCTCTGGTCCTTGACGAAGCCGGCCACGGCGCCATCGAGGAACTGCGGGTCGTTGTCCTTGATGCTCACCCCGTCGTTACGCACGGTTTCGGCGACGATCACCACGCTTTTCGTGGTCTGGTTGGCGTACATCGTGCCTTGGGTATCAGCGGTGCCGTCCTCGGCCTTGCCGGCCGGGAGGGTGTCGGCGGCGTAAGCCTTGGGCAGATTGAAGTTGAACTTACCGCCCAAGGTGGAAATGGTTTGCGTGGCCGGCTTGGCGGCGGCGAAGACGCTGCCGGCGGTCAGCGCGAGGGCCAGCAGGATAGCGGTCTTGGTGAACGTGGCCATGAAGCGCTCCAGGGGTGAACGAGATTGCGGCACATTCTGTCAGAAAATTCGCAATATCGTTCGCCCTTAGCCTCACACCTTGTCGGACTCTTCCTCAAGCCGATCCATCTCAAACAGTCGCGCCAGTTCCGCCCGGGCTTCCTGGGCGGTTTGCATCACCTTGGCCGCATCGTCGTACACCGCGTGCTGGGCGGCGAGCACTTGCAGGTCGTGGTGCTTGAAGCGGGTGATGCGGGCATCGGCCTGGGCCTGGGTCAACCCAAGGCCCACCAGGGTGCGACGGCTCATTTCCAGGCTGGAGTAGAAGGTCTCGCGAACCGGCGAGGCGTCGAGGTCCACCAGGCGGTGCACGTGCTGGCGGTTACGCGCACGGGCGATGATCTGCATGTGCGGGTAGAGGTTGCGCACCAGTTCGGCGGTCTTGATGTTGATCTCCGGGTCGTCCATGGCGATCACGAAGAACTCGGCCTGGTCGACCTTGGCGGCGTGCAGGATCTCCGGACGTTGCGGATCACCGTAGAACACCGGCATGCCGCCGAAACTGCGGGTCAGCTCGATGGTTTCCACCGAGGTGTCGAGGGCGATGAAGGAGATGTTCTGCGCGCGCAGGATCCGCGCGACGATCTGGCCCATACGGCCCATGCCGGCGATCACCACGCGCGGCGCATTGCTTTCGATGGTGCGGTATTCCTCCGGTACTTCCACCGGCTTGACCTTGGGCTTGAACAGCTTGGGGCAGACCAGCAGCAACAGCGGGGTGACGGCCATGGACAGGGTGATGGTCAGCACTAGCACGTCGTAGAGGTGCGGTTCGAACAGGCCCTGGTCGCGGCCGATCTTGAACACCACAAAGGCGAACTCACCGCCCGCCGCCAGCACCACACCCAGGCGCAGGGCGCTTTCGCGGTTGAGATCACCTACCATGCGGCCCACGGCGTACAGCAGCGGCAGCTTCAAACCGATCAACAGCAGGGTCAGGCCGATCACCACCAGCGGTGAGCTGAGCAGCAGGCTGAGGTTGGCGCCCATGCCCACGCTGATAAAGAACAGCCCCAGCAGCAGGCCCTTGAACGGCTCGATCTGAGATTCCAGTTCGTGGCGGTACTCCGAGTCCGCCAGCAGCAGGCCGGCGAGGAAGGCGCCGAGGGCCATGGACACACCCACCAGTTCCATCAGCCAGGCGGTGCCGATCACCACCAACAGGGCGGTGGCGGTGGACACTTCGCGCAGGCCGGTCTTGGCGACGATGCGAAACACCGGCCGCAGAAGGTAGCGGCCGCCGATGATCACCACGGCAATACTGCCGAGGATCTGCAGGACGTGTTGCAGGCCCTGGGCTTCGGTGGTCGGATGATCGCTGCCGGCCAGCAGCGGCACCATGGCAATCAACGGGATCGCGGCGATGTCCTGGAACAGCAGGATCGCAAACGCCAGGCGCCCGTGGGGCTGGTTCAGCTCCTTGCGCTCGGCCAGGCTTTGCAGGCCGAACGCGGTGGACGACAGCGCCAGGCCAAGGCCGAGCACGATTGCGCTGTTCCACGACTGGCCAAACAGCCACAACGCCACCGCTCCCATGACCAGGCCGGTGAGCAGCACCTGGGCCAGGCCGACGCCAAATACCGCCTTGCGCATCACCCATAAACGCTTGGGCGACAGCTCCAGGCCGATGATAAACAGCAGCAACACCACGCCCAGTTCGGAGAACTGCGCGACGCTTTGCGGGTTGCCAATCAGGCCCAACACCGACGGACCGATGATCACGCCGGCAAACAGATAGCCCAGCACCGCGCCCAATTGCAGGCGCTTGGCCAGGGGCACGGTCAGCACGGCGGCGAGCAGGAACACCACGGCTGCTTGTAACAGATTGCCTTCATGGGGCATTGCGAACTCCAGGATCTTTAAAACCAATCGACAGGAGGGTATTAGAGCGCTTTTTACCTTTCGAAAATTGTGTTTTTGCTGCGTTTGAGGGGACAACACGCCAGTGTGTGTCTGGCGGCGGGCGGTTCACACCGGCTTGCGGTATAAACCCACGGCCAGGCCGGCGATGATGATCGCAATCGAGATCAGGTCTGGCGCGGGAACGCGCTCGCCAATCAGCAGCATCGAACTGCTGATCCCGAACACCGGAATCAACAACGACAGTGGCGCCACCGTGGACACCGGGTACAGCTTGAGCAGCGAGTTCCAGCCCCAGTAGGCAAAGTGCGTCGCCAGGTACACCTGAAACAGAATGGACAGGATCGCAATGATGTCGAGGCTGGATTGCAAGCCTTCGAACGGCGCGCTGCCATGCATCAGCCAAGCCATGAGAAATAACGGGATCGGCGGAAACAGGCTGGCCCACACCATGAACGAGAAGACCTCAGTGACCCCCGACTTCTTGATGATGACGTTACCCACGCTCCAGGCCAGCGCACTGAGTACGATCAACATCACACCCAGCACTGCGTGGCTGCCTTCTCGGGTGGAGATGATAGCTGCCAGGCCGATCAGGGCCATAAATGCACCCGCCATTTGCGTCCCGCGGAGTGTTTCCCTGAACAACACGCAACCCCAGCCCATGGTGAAAAATACGCTGAGTTGAATGATCAATGACGCGATGCCGGGGCTCACACCCCTCTCGATGCCATAGTTGATCACGCCCCACATGCCCAGCCCGAAGATGACGCCGTAGGCGGCCACGTAGCTGAATTTGACGGCGGGGCGCTTGATGAAGAACACCAGCGGCAGGGCGGCGAGGGAAAAGCGGATGCCCGTGAGGACAAAAGGGTCGACCGAGCGCAGGCCGAGTTTGGTGATGGGGAAATTCACCCCCCATACCAGGGTGACGAGCACGGCTAGCGCCAGGTGTTTTTTCAGCATGGAATGTTCCCTTGGTCATGACGCTTTTTCGAGGGCGTTGATGTTAGGGGAGTGGCGGGTTGGCCCGCTTGCTATGCAAGGCCATCTTTTGACAGAATCGGGCCATGATTCCGACCTTTGATTCCGCCAGCCCAGAAGCCGTGGTAACGCTGCGCGAATACCCTTGCGGCACCGTCTTTGAGCGGCACACGCACTCACGTGGGCAGTTCGCCTATGCCTCCACCGGCGCGCTGAAAATGTTCACCGATCTCGGCAACTGGGTGGTACCGCCGCAACGGGCGATCTGGGTGCCGGGTGGTGTGCCCCATGAAATGCATATGCGCGGGGATGTGGTGATGCTCAATACCTACCTGGACACCGATGCCGCTAAGCGGGCGCGGTTGCAGGACCGCTGCCAGGTGTTTGAAGTGTCGCCCCTGCTCAGGCATTTACTGGAGGCGGCGCTGGCTATCGACTCCTCGGCATTACCCAGCGTGAGGCATCACTGCGTGCTGACGCTGTTGATTGATGAAATCGGAGCCATGCCCGAGCTGCCACTCAGCGCGCCATTGCCGTGCGAGCCGCGGCTGGCGCGAGCGTGTCAGCGCTTCCTGGATGCGCCCACGCAGAAAATCACCCTCGACGAGATGGCTGATTGGTCGAACATGAGTCGGCGCACCTTCACCCGCCATTTCTACGAGGGCACGGGGATGACGTTCGTGTCCTGGCGCCAGCAGGTGTGCCTATTGGAAGCCACCGCACGGCTAAGCCATGGCACGTCCATCACCGATGTCGCGTTCGAATTGGGGTTCAGCAGTTCCAGTGCATTCACCTCCGTGTTCCGGCGCAACCTGGGGGATTCGCCGGCGCGCTACCTGGCCAAATCAAAGGCTGCGGCGCAGTTCTGAGCCTTCGCGACCGCCACGCCGGTCAGGATTCACCGTTCTACAGGCCTCCCTTTGTTATTATCGCCGTCCCTCGTTACCAGGAGTCACCGGCCCATGCAGCACCAGTGGGATGAAATGCACCGCACCCGCAAGCCCACGTTCGTATTGTGCGGCGAGCCTCAGGGCGATGTGCTCAATCTCTATGTTCACGGTTACTCGGCGTTCTTTAACCGGCAACAGCTGGGCAATTTCAAGCAACAGCTGGCGGGTATCGAGGGTTCGACCAACCTGATGCTGTTCTGGCCGGCGGGGCATTTTCTGGAAAACCTGTTTGCGCCCTTCAAGGAGGTGATCGCCGCGATGCTGGGTGGTGGCAGCATCGGTGCCGCGACCGTCGGCGTGGGCAAGGCGATTGCCTATTTTCTCGACCACTACAAAAGCGTCGAGGCGCGGGTGGAGGAAGTGGCCAGGAGCTTACTGCCGGAGCTGGCCAGCTACCTGCATGGCGAGGCGCTGCAGGTGCGGCGTATCAACCTGATCGGGCATTCCCTGGGGGCGCGGATTCTGGTCAAGAGCCTGCTTGCCAGCCCGGATACCGCACGGGAACTGCCGTTGGACAACCTGCTGTTGATGGGCGGAGCGATCTGTACGTCCAGCCCTTGGGATGAGGTGTGTGCGCCGCTCAAGGGGCGGGTGATCAATTGCCACTCCAGCAAGGACTGGGCCCTGGCCATGAAGCCGGACACCGAGCGGTGCATCGGCCGGTATGCGATCCCGGTGACGCCGGCACTCAAGGCCAAGGTTACCAATGTGCACCTGGCTACCTTTGATCATGCCGCGTACTGGCCGCAGTTGCAGACCGTGGTGCAGTACACCGACCTCTTGCATGAGCGGCGCGGCGTGATCCGCGCCGACCAGCGCAGCAGCGAGGTACGCTTTGCCGAAGAGGACACCGACTTGCTTGCGGCCTTGGTGCAGGCGCGGCCGGAGGAGCTGGCGTTCCTGGCCGAATTGATGGCGCAAAAGCGCAGTGCGTCGATTGACGCCACGGTACGCGAGCCGCTCAAGCTGGCCATCGAGTTGCAGCGCATGGGCGGCGACAGCTTTATGAACCTTGCCCGTGGCCATGGCGTGAACTATCGGCAGATTGCCGAAGAGGTGGCGCAGCGACTGGGAATCAAGTTTGCCGAGCCCGTTGAAACGGTGGCACTGGCTGACCTCGAAGCCCAGGTCGCGGAAAAACTGCTCGAGCAGTACAAGGACAAACTCAGCCACGCCGACCGCCAGGTATTCGACGCTGAACTCAAGGCGGCGGCGCAAAAGGAGCTGGGTCTGTTCAGCCGTTTCGATGTCGGCCGAACAGCCACTACGGCGTTGAGCGGCACGGCGCTGGCCGGGTTGACCGGGTTTATCCTGCGTCGTGGTGCGGCCTCCGCGATCCCGGTGGTCGGCCAGGCGTTGGCGGCGGCGATGTTGCTGGTGAGCGGTGTACGGGCGTTTTCCGGCCCGGCGTACTCGATCACCACCCTGGCCGTGCTGGTGATCGGGGTGATTCGCCAGCGCATGGAGCGTGAAGCCTTGAACCAGGAGATGGACCTGGTGGTACAGGTCGTGGAGGCGTTTGACCTGCCTCGGGAGACGGTGATGCGCACGGTTGCGTCCGACTGATAAGCTGAGCCCCTGTCGAGTATGTTTGCCTGGGATACCGCGTGAAATTCAGCCTGCCGAAAATCGCTACCGCTCCATTCTGCCCGCCGGAAGTGGCCGGCTCCGTTGCCGTTGACCCCAAGGCGTCCTTCTTCAAGCGCATCCTGATGTTCGCCGGCCCCGGCCTGCTGATCTCCATCGGCTACATGGACCCAGGCAACTGGGCCACGGCCATCGAAGCCGGGTCGCGCTACGGCTACAGCCTGTTGTTCGTGGTATTGCTCGCCAGCCTGGCGGGGATGGCGGTGCAGTGCCTGTGCTCGCGGTTGGGTATCGCTACCGGCAAGGACTTGGCGCAACTGTGCCGTGAGCGCTACAGCAAACGCTCCGCACGCACCCAGTGGGTGCTGGCGGAAATCTCCATCATCGCCACCGACCTCGCCGAAGTACTCGGCTGCGCCCTGGCGTTTCACCTGCTGCTGGGCGTTTCCCTGACCACCGGTATTGTCATCACCGCCTTCGATACGCTGTTGGTCCTGGCCCTGCAAAACCGTGGTTTTCGCCGCCTGGAGGCGATCATGCTGGCGCTGGTGGCGACCATCGGCGTGTGTTTCTTCATTGAGCTGGTGCTGATCAAACCGTATTGGCCGGATGTGTTCAGTGGCTTCACCCCATCCCTGTCGGCCATCAGCGATGCCGCGCCGTTGTACCTGGCCATCGGTATTCTCGGCGCCACGGTGATGCCCCATAACCTCTACCTGCACAGCTCGATCGTGCAAACCCGCCTGATCGGCAAAGACCTCGCCAGCAAACAGGACGCGGTCAAGCTGGCCCGGATCGACACCATTGGCTCCCTGGCCCTGGCACTGCTGGTCAACGCCGCGATCCTGATACTCGCCGCCTCCGCCTTCTACAAGACGGGGCACACTGAGGTGGTGGAGATCCAGGACGCCTACCGCTTGCTCGACCCGCTGGTGGGCGGCGCCTTTGCCAGCATCCTGTTCGGCATCGCCTTGCTGGCGTCCGGGCAAAGCTCGACCTTTACCGGCACCATCGCCGGGCAAGTGATCATGGAGGGCTACCTCAACCTGCGCATTCCCTGCTGGCAACGCCGCCTGATCACCCGTGGGCTGGCGCTGATCCCGGCGTTTCTCGGGGTGTGGTTGATGGGCGACCAGGCCATTGGCAAGCTGCTGATCCTCAGCCAGGTGGTGCTCAGCCTGCAGTTGCCGTTTGCGTTGTACCCGTTGATCCGCATGACCGGCGACAAGCAGCTGATGGGGCCGTTCGTCAATCGCCTGCACACTCGGGTGTTGGCGTGGTTTCTGTTTGCGCTGATCAGTGGCGCCAATGCGTGGTTGATTGGGCAGTGGGTGTTCTGAGTTCCAGGCCGTGGGTGCGGGCTATACCAGGATTGCCAAGGATGTGTACTGGGCAATCTGCGTGTCGGCGGTCAATAGTCTCATCGGTTCACTGATGGCTGTCGCTACGATAAGCCGATCAAAAGGGTCTTTGTGATGAGGCTCAAGATCCTTGACGGCAATCGCGTGTTCCGAGGTGATGGGCAGTTCGACGAAACCGCTTTCAAGGCAGTATTCCCGGATTTCGTCCAGGTCTGCATCGAGTTTTCCAAGGCCGACCTTGATCGCCATTTCCCAGAAGGTTGCCGCGCTGACGTAGATCTCTGCGGCATTCTCGATCAGTCGTCGGGCTTTGCTGGATAGCTTCGGGTCGTCAGTCAGTGCCCAGAGCAGAACATGGGTATCCAGCAGCACCCTCATGGATGGCTGCCCTCAAACGCATCCAGCAGATCGGCTGGCAGGGGCGCATCAAAGTCCTCGGGGACAACGAGCTTTCCTTTCATCGCGCCAATTCGCTGACCTTTGGATTTCCCCACGGGGACGAGTTGCGCCATCGCACGTCCATGCTTGGCAATGGTGATAATTTTGCCGGCGGCGGCGTCATCCACCAGTTTTGACAGGTTATTCTTTGCTTCGCCCAAGGGTACGGTAATCATGAGGTGCTCCGCGTATTTTGGCCAAATATAGCCAAAACTGGGTGAGCTATCCAAGACGAGCCGACCGCTGGTTGCCGCCACACGTTCAGCGCGCGACGGCTTTGGGTACATGAAAACCATGGCATCTCTCCAAAAAGACATCGCCAAAGTCTGCCCCAATGCACCCGGTCCAAAATAGAGTGGCCCGTTAAATCAGACCGAGCCTACTTTTACTACTCGGAAAATTCCTCAACCGCTCATCGATCCCAATACGGCACCGTCCCAAAACACTTCACAAAATAATCGATCACCGTGCGCACCTTCAGGGACAGTCGTCGGCTCCCCGGCCACAGCGCAGCGATCTGCTGCGGCTCCAGCGTGGTCGCCACTTCATATTCCGTCAGTACCGCTTGCAGGGTGCCAGCACGTAGGCCTTCGCCGATCAGCCAGGACGGAAACACCACCAGGCCCAGGCCTTGTTCGGCTGCGTGGGTGAGGGTGTCGGCGTGGTTGCCGGTGATCGGGCCCTTGACGCTGTAGGGTGTCCAGTCGCCCTGGCCTTTGCGGAAGAACCAGCGTTGCTGGCCGGTGATGCCCTTGTAGGCCAGGCACTGGTGATGGAGCAGTTCCTCGGGGTGCTGGGGCGTGCCCTGGCGGGCCAGGTAGGCGGGGCTGGCGGCGAGGCGAAAGCGCTGGGGGGCGAAGATGCGTGCCTGCATGCTGGAGTCGTTGAGCACGCCGATACGGAACAGCAGGTCGGTGCCGTCTTGCAGCGGGTCGACGAAGGTGTCGGTTTGCTGGATGTCCAGTTGCAGCTTCGGGTAGCGCCGGCATAACTCGCCCAGCCACGGTGACAGGTGACGCTGGCCGAACACCATCGGCGCGTTGATGCGCACCAGGCCGCTGGGTTCGCTTTCCTGTTCCTGCAGGGCCTGGCCGGCGGCTTCCAGCTGTTCGAGCATCAAGCGCGCGTGTCGCCCCAGCAGGCGCCCGGCTTCGGTGGGGCTCACCGCGCGGGTGTGGCGGTAGAGCAACTGCTGGCCGAGGGCCTGTTCCATCAGTTGGATCTGCCGGGAGATGGAGGAGGGCGCCAGGCCTTCGCGGCGAGCCACTTCGGAAAAGCTGCCGTGATCCAGCACCGCGACGAACAGGCGCAGCGCCTTGAAACTCAATTCATTCAAGCCCTGCATCAGGCCTCCGAGTTGTGCGTAGTGCGCAAAGGTGTTGTCGGCATACTCCCATTTATCGCACAGGCAGGCCACCGGATAATGCGCGCCATGTTTCCTTTATTGACGCGCAGGTGATGTATGCAGGCCAGTTCTATCGAGGGTGTGGCGCAAGCCAGGCCAAAAAACAGCCTTTTACGGTTGCTGTTGTTGCCGCTGGTGATCCTGGCGGGCATGGGCCTGTCGGTGGAGGCCGGGTTGCTCGGGCCATTGGGCGTCCAGGTGGGGCATTTATGGGCAACCTTGAGCATCTTCGGCGTCGGCTCGGCGATTCTGTTTTTGCTGCTGCTGTTCAGCGGCCCGCAGAAGGGCCCGGCGTTGTCCGAGTTGCCGCGCTGGCAACTGATCGGTGGGTTCCTGGGGCCGATGTATGTGGTGGTGCTGACCCTGGCCACGCCGCACATCGGTATTGCCATGACCATGATCGCGATTTTGTCCGGCCAGGTGGGCAAGAGCGTGCTGATCGACCATTTCGGCTGGTTCGGCACCGCACGCAAACGGGTCAATGGCGAGCGCTGGATAGCCCTGGCGTTGATTGTGGCGGCACTTGTTCTGATTGCACGAGGGTAAGGCGATGAATCTGATTCTGTTATTGGTGCTGGTGATTGCTGCCGGTGCGGTGCTGAGTGTGCAGGCGGCAATCAATGGTCGTCTCGGCCAGGCGGTGGGCGTGTTGCGCAGCAGTCTGCTGACGTTCGCAGTGGGCGCGCTCACCACCGCGCTGCTGATTTTCTTCTTCGAACCGGCCCAGGTCCTCAGCCTGCTGGACGTGCCCAAATGGCAACTGACCGGTGCATTGTTCGGCGTGGTGTACATGATGGTGATGGTCGGGGCCGTGCCGGTGGTCGGTACTGCAGTGGCAACCGTGGCCGTGATCACAGGGCAATTGGGCATGGGCATGCTGATCGATAACTTCGGTTGGCTGGGCAACCCGGCTGTCGAACTGTCGAGCAGCCGCATCCTGGCGATGGTGTGTCTGGCTCTGGCCTTGGTGTTCATGTACCGCAGCAATACGCGCACCGACTGATGGTTTGAACCATCGCCGAGGCCTGGCAGTCACTGCTTAAGGTGCCGGCAACCGCCGCACCGGACGACCATGAAGAAGGAGTCTGGCCATGCCTGATCAAACCTGTGCCTGCCCACATTGCAAGTGTGTGCTGGGCGTCGATGCGGTAATGAAGGACGGTAAGGGCTATTGCTGCCAGGGCTGCGCCGAGCACCATGCCCATGGCGAGCCTTGTGCGGCGGCGACGGGGTGCGAGTGCGCCAAGTCGGCTAAAGGCTGAATACGTTCGCAGGGAGCCTGAATAGCGGGCTCCCTGCGTATCGATTACTGGGGTTCCAGCTCCAGGCGCAGGCTGTGGTCGGACAAGCGCCGGCTGTCTTTTACCACGCCGCTGGTTCGTCGACCTTCGAGGGCCAGCACCAGGGTCTGCGCATCATGCAAATCGTCCGGCAGCGGCTGGAACACCTTCAGCACCAGCCAGCCGGGCTTATGCTGCACGCTCACCTGGCACTCGACATGCTTGGCCAATGGCCCGAACAACGTGTCCCGGGTGTAATCGATGCGCGCCTTGCCGTTGATTGAATCCATGCTCATTTCTCCTTGATCAAGCCTGGGCGCGCGCATCCGAGCGGCGCCATTGAACGTTTTTTATGCCGAATTTCTCGGCCTGTTCCTGGCTGGTTTTCTTCACCCGCTCGCGGGCGAAACGGCCGATACGGCCCACGCCGGCGTCACAGCTTGCCCAATGCCAGGCCTCCAAGGTATCCAGCTTTTCCAGACGAATAATGAATGACTTGGCTTCCTCATGAAGGGTGTAGTCGATCACAAACAGTTTTGCGTTATTCATTGGCCCCTCAACCCTGGTGGTGTAAGCAAGTGATCGCCCTCGGCGGCAAAAATTCACTCGGATTGTCCGGCGGTGGTCATTACCATGGCGGCTGACTCCCGATAGATGTGCTCCCCATGGCCCTGGCCGCACCCCCCGACCTCAGTGATCATGCCGTCCCCGTGCAACCCTTGGCGCGCACCTACCCGCGTGGCCTGTACGTGGAGCCCCATCGCCACGACTGGGGCCAATTGCTCTATGCCATGAGCGGCGTGATGTGGGTCGAGACGCCTCGTGAAGCCCTGGTGGTACCGCCCCAGCGCGCGGTCTGGCTGCCGCCGGGCGTGGAGCACGGCATCCGGGTGGTGTCGGATTTGCAGATGCGCAATATCTACTTGCGTCCGGCCTTGGCGGCGACATTGGACAGCCAGGTGCAAGTGATTGAAGTCGGTGGGCTGCTGCGTGAGTTGATCGTCACGCTGGTGGAACAGGGCGACAGCGGTGACGAGGGATATTACGCCGCCTTGGTCGGCCTGGCCCTGCTGGAGTTGCAACGGGCACGCCGCTCGCAGATCCGTATCGCCATGCCGGTGGAGGCCGATCGCCGGCTGATCAGCGCGTGCCAGGCGGTCATGGCGGCGCCGTCCCTGGAGATTCCTTTCGAGCAGCATGCGGAAGCGGCAGGTGCCAGCGTGCGCACCTTGGCGCGACTGTTCCAGCACCACCTGGGCATGGGCTTTGCCGAATGGCGCCGCCAGGTGCAATTGGCCACGGCGGTGGCCGAGCTGATCCAGGGCCAGTCGGTCAGTGCTGTCGCGCGTTCCCTGGGCTATTCGCCGAGCAGTTTCAGCGACATGTTCCGGCGTGAACTGGGGATGGCGCCTTCCCAGTACGTGAGTTGGCCGAAATCCTGAAGCCCTTGGCCGATGCTGCCGGGATGGGCTCCCTACACTAAGCCCATCAACCCAACAGGCGTCGCCCCCATGAGTTACCTGATCTCCCTTGCCATTGGCCTCTTTGTCGGCGTGATCTACGGCGCGCTGGACTTCCGTTCGCCCGCACCGCCTGCCATTGCGCTGGTGGGCCTGATGGGCATGCTGCTCGGCGAAAAACTCTGGCCCATGGGCCGGCAGTTGGTCAGCGGTTGGTTGTCCTGATTCCTTTTCTCCCTTCGATGGATACTGGCAATGAAAGCACTGCAATTTTCCACCACTGGCGACCTTGCCGCCCTGAGCTTCGTCGACGTCGCGACGCCGGTGCCGGCCGCCGATCAAGTGCTGGTACGGATCAAGGCGGCGGGCCTCAACCCCAGCGACGTGAAGAACGTACTCGGGCGTTTCCCCTACACCACCGTGCCGCGCATACCTGGCCGCGACTTCGCCGGCGTGGTGGTGCAAGGTCCGCAGGCGCTGGTGGGGCAGGAGGTCTGGGGCACCGGTCGCGACCTGGGCTTTTTCGCCGACGGTTCCCACGCCCAATACCTCACGGTGTCGGCCAAAGGCGTGGCGCACAAACCTGCCCACCTGAGTTTTGCCCAGGCCGCCAGCCTGGGTGTGCCCTACACCACGGCCTGGGATGCGCTGCAGCGCAGTGGCGTGGACAAAGGCACGTGCTTGCTGGTGATCGGCGCCAATGGGGCGGTGGGCAGCGCGGCATTAGCCTTGGGGAGGGTCCTGGGTGCGCAGGTGTTGGCAGCGGTGCGCAAGGCTGATCAGGTCGAGGTATTGCAGGGGCAAGGGTTCGACGCGATTGCGTTGGGCAAGCCCGAGGCGCTGGGCGCGCAGGTCAATGCGGTGTTCAAGGGCGGCGCCGATGTGATCTTCGACACCACCGGTTTCTGGCTGCCGGCGGCCGTGGCAGGCCTGGCGCCGTTCGGTCGCATCGCGATCATTGCCGCGCCGGTGGACGGTCACGTACAACTGCCGGCCCTGGCCCTGTATCGCAAGGGCGGCTCGGTGGTGGGGATCAATTCATTGCTCTACAACTGTGAGCAGTGCGCGGTGATGCTGGAGCAGTTCGGACGTTTTTTCAACGAAGGCTTGTTGCCGCTGCCCACCGGCCTGCGCGAGGTGGCGCTGGTCGATGGGGTGCAATGCTATGGGGAGGTGAACCAAGGCAGCGCGGACAAAATCATCTTCCTGCCTTGACACTTTTTGAGCGGCACTAGGCTTCTGGAACGCCTTTTTTCCAGGCCGACCAGTTGTTGAGGATCGCCTGTACCAGCGGGTTCCCCGTGCGGTACAGGTTTTCCAGCGCCGGTACGAACCCGCCCTGGTCGGCGTATTTGAGCAGGTTGTCGACTTCGCTGTAGCCGGGGTATGGGCGGTCGAAGTCCGAACCGGCACGTACGACGGCCAGGCGCTGGATGTCCACCAACCCCTCGCGGCTGGCGCGCAGCAAGGCTTCGTACGTGGAGTTGTCTTCCTGTTGGGTGGTGCAGTACTCGCCTTTGTTATCCGTGAGCAACTTGGTCCACACCTCGGCGCGTTCGCTCAGGCGCGTACCGGAGAACCAGGTATTGCCCGCCAGGGTGTCGCAGCGGGTGACTTGCGGCGGCTGGTTGGCGGGCGCGGCGGGGTAGTGTTTGCGCCAGGCGGCGGACTCTTTGCTTTCCGTAAGTTCGACTGTGTGCGACAGGGCGAACGCCTTGGCCTGCAGCTTGGGGTTCAGTTCAAACACTTCGGTCTTGTAGTCCAGCGGCGGCTTTTCGTTGGGCCCCTTGGTGTTGATACCAAGGTAGCCGGTCGGCCAATCCTTGGGCGCATCCCGCGAATCCAGCTCCCACTGGGTGCCGAACTCCACCAGGTAGTGGGCCCAGGCGGCAGTGCCGATGGTGCCGTGTTTCGGGCTGATCCCGGCAATCCCGGCGATCAGGAAATAGCTCTGGCGCAGGTCGAACTTGGGCGACAACGCCAGGGCCAGGGTGGACGCGGCGGCGTTGGTCTGGCCCATGCCGGTTACCAGCAGGCACACGTCCCGGGTGTTGCAGCGGATCACCGGGTATTCGGCGGACAGGCCCGGCACGCGCACTTCCTGCTTGAGTTCCAGGCGGTCGATCCAGGTTTGCGCCTCGGGGGCGAACATGGTGATCAGCATCACCTTGGGCTTGATGGGGGGAGCAGAATCAGCCAGCACTACATGGGGCAGCAGGGCAAGGCCGACGGCCAGCGAAAGACGGGTAAATGTATTCATCTAATACTCCTTGATCAGAATTGGTAGCCCACGCCGGCGTAATAACCCCAGCCGTCGGAGCGGGCGCGGAAGTTACCCTCGCCGAAGTTCAACTCACTGCCATCTTCCCAGTTGCCGCCGTTATGAAAATAACGACCGACCAGGGTGAAGCGCAGGTGGGTGAAGGAATACAGCAGCACGTTGGTTGCCACCAGGGCGTTGGCGGTGCGCGCCGGGTTGTCCTGGTGCAGGTCCGAGCCGAAATCGTAGTTGGTGAAACCGATATAGGTCAGCGACGCACCGTTGTCGAACTTGCCGATGGGCACGATGTATTTCATCTGCGCGCGGTAGCCATCCCAGGAATACTCATTGCTGGCGCCGTAGTTTTCCCACTGGTAACGCCCGTAGAAGTTCGCCGACAAGTTGACTCGCGAATGGGTGTCGATGTCCGTACCGAGGCCGCTGTACAGGGTGTTGGCGCGGTTGGCCTTATTGCTGCCGTGGTCGTAGATCCAGTCGAACGCCACATACCATTCCTTGAACGGGCCGATGGCCAGGCTGCGTCCGGCCAGGTAGTCGATGGAGATACGCGGCTCGTGCTCCATGAAGACCGGCGAGCCATGGTCCCACGCGCCTTTGTCGTTACTGTTGCCGATGCCGAGGATCTTCGGCACGTCGATGTAGCCGTACAACTCGAAGGGCCCCTTGCGGCCGAAGTACTCGTATTCCAGGTAGACATCATCCTGGGGCTTGGGGCCGAAGCTGATGTCTTTACTGCCGATCAGTGTCAGATCCTGGTTGAACCATTCCGACAGATAGACGCCTTTTTTCGCCGGGCTGGCCTCAGGGCTCAGGGTTTCGCCCTGTGCTGAGTCATCCACGGATTTTTCCTGCGCCAAAATGGGCGCGCTGAGTACTCCCGTTACGGCGGCCAGTAGCAAGGAAACACCAAAGCAGGCACGGGGCTTTGAGGTGGGGTGCATTGAAAGTCCCTATTCGTACGCGGTTTGAACCCGATTCATCGGGTCGTGGTGAACTTGGCGGTCAAGTTCGTACCACAAACGGTTGCACAGGCTGTACCAACTTTGCTTAATGGATTGAATGTCATGGAAAAAAGCCGAATTACTCGACCTTTTGATCAGAAATGACTGGGTGTCATTTTCTCGATGGGGTTGAACAGGTGTATCGGCGGTTCGCGGCGATATTCACTGGGCGTCTGGTGCATCTCGATCCGAAAGTGCCGGTTGAAGTTGGACAGGTTGGCGTAGCCCACTTCAAAACAAATATCCGCCACCGACATCTCGCTTTGCAGCAATAACCGACAGGCGCGTTGCACGCGGAATTTGCGCATCAGGTCGATAAACCCATGGCCCGTGTTGCGCTTGAAGAAACGTGAGAAGCCCGGTTCGCTCATGTCCAACTGTTGGGCGATGACCGAGAGGCGCACGTCGCCGGTGAGTTCGCGCATCAGGTAGTCGAAGGCCTTGTTGATGCGCTCGGCGCTGCGTGCGTCCAGGGTCGGGGCGTAACAGGGGCTGGCCAGGGCCTTTACCTGCTGCGCCGGAGCGTTTTTCAGGCTGTCGAGCAGTTGCAGGAACAGGGTCAGCCGTTGCAGGCCGTGGGCGTTGCCGATGGCCTCCATCAAGCGTGCGGCCTGCACGGCGGTGTCGCCGCTGAATTCCAGGCCGCGCCGGGCCTGTTCGAACAGCGCGTGCAAGTCGCCGAGTTCCGGCAGGGTGTCGCGCAGGGCGAGGAGGGCGGCGCCGTCGAATTGCAGCACCACGTCACGGCCGGCCAGGTGTTCGCCGGGCGCCAGTTCGCCGATCCAGTCGTGGGGCAGGTCCGGGCCGATCAGCGCCACATGCCCGGCACTGAACGCACCGATATAGTCGCCCGCCACCAACTTGCCGCTGCCCTGGCGAATCAGGTGGATTTCGAATTCGGGGTGGTGGTTCCAGCGCGCCAGATCGTAAGGGTAGTCGTGCTCGAACCAGCGAAAGCAGTGCTGCGGCTCGGGCAGGATCACCTCAAGCTCGGCGGGGCGGTGTTCGAACAGCTTGGCGCGACTGACGGGCATGGTGATGCCTCTTCTATGGGTGCAGTCGCCTCAAAATACGCGGGTGGCACTACCTGCGCTACCCCCGGATTCGCCCGGCACTGATACTTTTTTGATCCTGAACCAGCGGTTAAAAAAGTATCAGCCGCGCATGCGCCATGCGTTTGTGAGGGCTAGGCCCAAGCTGCTGTAATCGGCCCTCAACAACAAAAACAACAGGTGGAAACCGCTATGTCCAAGATTCCGCAAGCGTTGTTCCTGCTTTCCGGCCTGGCCTTGGCTTTGCCCAGCCAGGCAGCCGACACCGTGACCATCGCTACTGTCAATAACAGCGACATGATCCGCATGCAACGCCTCTCCAAGGTGTTCGAGCAGCAGCACCCGGACATCCAGCTCAACTGGGTGGTGCTGGAAGAAAACGTGCTGCGCCAGCGCCTCACCACCGATATCGCCACCCAGGGCGGCCAGTTCGATGTGCTCACCATCGGCACCTACGAAACCCCGCTGTGGGGCGCCAAGCGCTGGCTGGAACCACTGACCCAATTGCCGGCCGATTACGACGCCGACGATATCTTCCCCTCGGTGCGCCAGGGCCTGTCGGTCAACGGCACCCTGTATGCCTTGCCGTTCTACGGGGAAAGCACCGTCACCTACTACCGCACCGACCTGTTCAAGCAGGCCGGCCTGAGCATGCCGGCGCACCCGACCTGGACGCAGCTCGGTGAATTCGCCGCCAAGCTCACCGACAAGAACAACGGCCAATACGGCATGTGCCTGCGCGGCAAGGCCGGTTGGGGCGAGAACATCGCGTTGCTGAGCACCATGGCCAACGCCTTCGGTGCGCGTTGGTTCGATGAGCAGTGGAAGCCTGAGTTGACCAGTCCCGAATGGACCGCCGCCGCCAACTTCTACGTCAACACCCTCAAGCAATACGGCCCGCCCGGCGTGTCCAGCAACGGCTTCAACGAAACCCTGGCGTTGTTCAACAGCGGCAAGTGCGCGATCTGGGTCGATGCCAGCGTCGCCGGCTCCTTCACCACCGACAAGAGCCAGAGCAAGGTCGCCGACAGCGTAGGCTTCGCCGCGGCCCCCACCGAAGTCACCGACAAAGGCTCCTCCTGGCTGTACGCCTGGTCGCTGGCCATCCCGGCCACGTCCACGCACAAGGACGCCGCCAAGGCCTTTATCGCCTGGGCCACGTCCAAGGACTACATCCAGTTGGTCGCCGATAAAGAAGGCATCACCAACGTACCGCCTGGCACCCGCCAGTCCACCTATAACGCGTCGTACCTCCAGGCCGCACCGTTTGCCCAGGTGACCCTGGAGATGATGCGGCACGCCGACCCCGCGCACCCGTCGGCCAAACCCGTGCCGTACGTGGGCATCCAGTACGTGACCATCCCCGAGTTCCAGGCCATCGGCACGTCCGTCGGCAAGCTGTTCTCGGCGGCGCTGACGGGCGGCATGTCGGTCGAGCAGGCGTTGCTCCAGGCGCAGTCCACCACCGAGCGCGAAATGAAACGCGCCGGCTATCCCAAATAATGTTCAAAGGACACCTGCCTTATGAAACGACTCGAAGGTAAGAGCGCGCTGATCACCGGATCGGCGCGCGGGATTGGCCGCGCGTTTGCCCAGGCCTATCTCCATGAAGGCGCGACCGTCGCCATCGCCGACATCAACCTGCAACGGGCCCAGGCCACTGCCGCCGAGCTTGGCCCACAGGCCTACGCGGTAGCGATGGACGTCACCGACCAGGCTTCCATCGACAGCGCAATTGCCGCCGTGGTCGCCCAGGCCGGCAAGCTCGACATCCTGGTCAACAACGCGGCGCTGTTCGACCTGGCGCCCATCGTCGACATCAGCCGCGACAGCTTTGATCGGCTGTTCTCGATCAATGTCGCCGGCACGCTGTTCACCCTGCAAGCCGCCGCCCGGCAGATGATCCGCCAGGGTCACGGCGGCAAGATCATCAACATGGCCAGCCAGGCCGGGCGGCGTGGCGAGCCGTTGGTGGCGATCTATTGCGCGACCAAGGCGGCAGTGATCAGCCTGACGCAATCGGCGGGGCTCAACCTGATCCAGCAAGGGATCAACGTCAACGCCATCGCCCCCGGCGTGGTGGATGGAGAGCATTGGGACGGGGTAGATGCGCTGTTCGCAAAGCATGAAGGGCTGGCGCCTGGCGAGAAGAAGCGGCGGGTGGGAGCAGAGGTGCCGTTTGGGCGGATGGGTACGGCTGAAGACCTCACCGGAATGGCAATCTTCCTGGCGTCGAAGGAGGCGGATTATGTGGTGGCGCAAACCTATAACGTGGATGGCGGCAACTGGATGAGCTAAAGCCATACCCCAATCAAAACTGTGGGAGGGGGCTTGCTCCCGATAGCAGTGTGACAGTCAGCAAATAAAGTGACTGATCCACCGCTATCGGGAGCAAGCCCCCTCCCACATTTGAACGTCATCGTCCTTGAAAAAGGTGCCTAGTCGGCAAAACTGCGATCAAAGAAGTAAACCGCCCCAGGCTTCAGGTTCTCCACCGTCGCCTGGGGCCTGCCGCCTTCACCCTGCTTCTTGCGCCCCGTCTCGCGCAAATATCCCGCTTCCGTCAGCTTCAACAAGCGCTGGCGAATACTGGTCTTGAGCACCGGCCGCTCCAGCACCAGGGAAAAGATCGTGGTCGCCTCCGGCGCGCTGAACTCATTGCCCAGGAACATCAGCGGCAAGCTGCTGTACAGCGTCTTGGAAAACAGGCGTTCCTGCACGGCCGCGACGATGCTGTTGTGATCGAACGGCAACTTGATGCTGCCATCGGCCACCGCCTGCAGCGGGAACCAGCCTTGATGCTCACTCGGCGCCACCTCATTCGCGACGATCGCCAGGTAGTACGTTGACGACGACCAGCAACGCGGATCGCGAAACGCATCGCCCACCGTGCCCACTTGCTCGCTCCAGGCCAGCTCCAGGCCGACCTTGCTGCTGGCGCGCAAGCGTTCCACCGCATCCTGGAGGCTCAGATCTTGCACGCCGCCATTCACCACCACCCCCGGCAACGCCCAATGCCCGGCGAAGGGCTCGGCTTCGCGCTTGTTCAGCAACAACTGGAGTTCCCCGGCGGCGCGGCAGTAGCACAGCACGCACAGGTCGACGGTATGGAGGTAGGGGCTAAGGGGCATGTGAGGTCCTTCCGAACAGCGGTGGGGCACAGTCTAACGGATCGAACAGATATGTCATGTACCTGCGTCAGGATAGATAAATAAATGTTTCTTGCAATGAAAGTACATGACGTGTACTTTTGTTTCCAGGCCACAGGAGAACCGCCATGACCCTTGCGAAAACTGCCATTGCTTCATTCGACGTCGATGCCCAGAAGAGCTTCACGCCACTGTGCCCCAACGAGTTGCCGGTGGCCGGCGGTGACCGGATCGGTGCCGAACTCAACTACATGGCCAGCCTCGCCGGCCACCGCGTCGGCAGCAAGGACGCCCACACCCCGCATGCACCCTGGGTGGTCGCCCAGCACAGCGAGATGCTCCAGCCCACCGGCCTGGTACACGCCGATGTGACCTGGGTCAGCCACTGCGTGCCGGGCACCGAAGGCTTTACCTTGCTCGACGAGCTGCCCACGCCCTATGACTACGACTACTTCATCTGGAAGGGCGTCGAACCCGACCTGCACCCCTATGGCGCCTGCTATCACGACCTGCACGACAAACTCTCCACTGGCGTGATCGAGTACCTCAAGGCCCAGGGCGTCACTCGCGTGATCGTCGGCGGCCTGGCCCTGGACTACTGCGTCAAGACCACCGCCTTGCAACTGCTCAAGGCCGGCCTGGAGGTGGTCCTGCACCTGCCGGCGTGCCGGGGGATCAGTGAGGAGGGCGGTGTACAGGCCGTCAATGAGTTGCTCAAGGCCGGTGCCGTCATCAGCAGCACCCGCGAAGAACTGGCCGCGATGGCCACGCGTTAAGGAGATACACCATGGAAAGTGCCTACGACTACGAAGCCCCGGTGATCCAGGGCTTGCTCGACACCGACTACTACACCTTCACCATGATGCAGGCGGTGTTGCACCAGCACCCGAATGTCGATGTGGAATACAACTTCATCGTGCGCGCCAAGGAAAAGCTCGGTCACCTGATCCCCGAGTTGCGCGCCGAGCTTGAGAACATGGCCGGCCTGCAGATGCGCGAGGGCGAATTGCGCTTTCTGTTCAACCCACGCTTTCGCGAATACCTGACCCCCGACTACGAACGCTTCCTCGGCCTGTTCCGCTTCAACCTGCGCTATATCCACGTCAGCGAAGTCGACGGCCAACTGAACATCCGTGTGGTCGGGCCGATGCTGCACTGCATCATGTTCGAACAACCGGTACTGGCGCTGGTCAGCGAGCTGCGCAACCGCGCCAAATACCCCGACGTGACCCTGGAAGACGTCACCCGCAAGCTCTACCAGAAGTTCGACTGGCTGGAGAAAAACCTCAGCCGCGAGGAGTTGGCCGACCTGCGCGTCTCCGATTTCTCCACGCGCCGGCGCCTGTCGTTCAAGGCCCAGCGCGAAGTGGTGGACATCATGCGCCGCGACTTCCCCGGCCAGTTCGTCGGCACCAGCAATGCGCACCTGGCTTACGAATTCGACCTGCCGCTGATCGGCACCATGGCTCACCAGTGGATGATGGTGCATCAGCAACTGGGGCGGTTGCGCGAAAGCCAGAACGCCGGCCTGGAAAACTGGGTGCGTGAATACCGCGGCCGCCTGGGCATTGCCTTGACCGACACCATCAGCACCGATTTTTTCCTCAAGGATTTCGACCTGTACTTCGCTAAGCTCTATGACGGCCTGCGCCAGGACTCCGGTGATCCCATCGCCTGGGCCGACAAGGTGCTGGCCCGCTACAAACAGCTGGGTATCGACCCGATGACCAAGGACCTGATGTTCTCCGACGGCCTGAACTTCGAAAAGTGCCTGCCGATCCTGCGGCACATCCGTGGCAAGGCCAGGTTCGGTTTCGGCATGGGCACCAGTCTGGCTTGCGATGTGGAAGGCGTCGAGCCGCTGAGCATCGTCATGAAGCTGGTGCGCGTACACGGCGAACCGGTGGTGAAGTTCTCCGATGACCCGGTGAAGAACGTCTGCGAAGACCCCTCGTTTTTGCAGTACGCAGCGAAGGTATTCAATGTCGGCAACGTGGAGGTGTGACATGCAGGAACGTATCGCGCAGGAACTCAACATCGATCGCACATTGGTGAAGGGCGGTGAAGCCCAGGAAATCCAACGGCGCCTCGACTTCATCAAGAC
The DNA here is from genome assembly GCF_900005955.1 of Pseudomonas sp. 8 R 14. Lineage (NCBI taxonomy): Bacteria > Pseudomonadati > Pseudomonadota > Gammaproteobacteria > Pseudomonadales > Pseudomonadaceae > Pseudomonas > Pseudomonas sp. 8 R 14. The sequence goes on from NZ_CVTH01000031.1 coordinate 36,295, forward strand.
CACCTTGCGCCATTCAGGCTGCAAGGCCCTGGTACTGGGCATCAGCGGTGGCGTCGACTCCCTCACTGCTGGGCGCCTGTGCCAACTGGCGGTGGAGCAACTGCGGGCCGAGGACTACGCCGCGCGCTTTATCGCCATGCGCCTGCCCTACAAGACCCAGGCCGATGAGAGTGACGCCCAGGCCTCGCTGGATTTCATCACCCCGGACCATATCGACACCCTGAACATCGCCGCCAGCGTCGATGGCCTGATGGCCAGCCTCAGCGCCACCGAAGCCAGCGCCGCCCAGGTGGATTTCATCAAGGGCAACGTCAAGGCCCGCACCCGCATGATCGCCCAGTACGCCGTGGCCAACCTGCACAACGGTCTGGTGGTCGGCACCGACCATGGCGCCGAAGCATTGATGGGCTTCTTCACCAAATTCGGCGACGGCGCCTGCGACCTGGCGCCACTGTCGGGCCTGACCAAGACCCAGGTGCGCCTGCTGGCCAGTGCCCTTGGCGCCCCGGCGAACCTGGTGCACAAGCAGCCCACGGCCGACCTCGAAGAGCTGGCGCCGGGCAAGCTGGATGAACAGGCCTATGGCTGCACGTACGAGGAGATCGATGCGTACCTGATGGGTGAGCCGGTGAGTGAGCGGGTGAGGGACATCGTGGAACGCGCCTACCTGAAGACCGCCCACAAACGTGCGTTACCCATCGCCCCATGATCGTTCCACGTAGCGTGGGAATGATCAACTCGCCGTCTGCAAGTAACTGTGCATCGCGTCCACCCGTGCTCGGGTCTTGTCGGTGGTCGGCGTAGTCGGGCTCGACGGAATCTGGTCGCCTTCTTCCAATGCCGGTGCCTGAGCCTCGGCGGCCAGAAACAAGGCGTTGAGTTTCTGCGCCCGTTCCGGCTGGTCATTGCGTGCGGCCATGTTGAGCAGCACCGCGCCTTCCTTGGACTGTGCATATTCCATCGGCACGCCGAGCCGTTTTTGAGTGGCGACCTGAGTCGGGGTGACGCTGAAGATCCAATGTGGGCATCGGAACCAGCGAGTGTTGGCGCCCCATCCATCATGCAAAGCGCAGGAAGATAGGATCCAATTACGGTATAACCCTCGGACGCTTTAGTTTTCCGAGGCCCCGTTTTTCATGCAAAGCCCTTTGCAACGCCCGCTGTGGCAGGTCTACCTGATCTTTCTGGCACCGATGGTGCTGTCCAATTTCCTGCAAAGCTTCTCCGGCACCCTCAACGGTATTTATGTCGGGCAGATGCTCGGCACCCAGGCGCTGGCGGCGGTGTCGGGGATGTTCCCCATCGTGTTCTTCTTCATTGCCCTGGTGATCGGCCTGGGGGCCGGCGCTTCGGTGCTGATTGGCCAGGCCTGGGGCGCCCAGGAAACCGGGATGGTCAAGGCGATTACCGGTGCCACCCTGACCCTCGGCGCGCTGGTGGGCCTGATCGCAGCGGTGCTGGGCAGCCTGTTTGCGCGCCCGGCGTTGCAGGCATTGGGTACGCCTGCGGATGTGCTCGACGATGCCGTGGGCTATGCCCAGATGATGATGCTGATCATGCCGCTGTTGCTGGTATTTATCCTCTATACCCAGCTGTTGCGCGGGGTCAGCGACACGATCTCGCCGCTGCTGGCGCTGATGGTCTCGACCCTGGTCGGCCTGCTGTTGACCCCGGCGCTGATTCGCGGCTGGATTGGCCTGCCGCCCCTGGGGATCCAGAGCGCGGTGTACGCAGGCCTGGTGGGAAATGCCTCCGCGATGCTGTTTCTGATCCTGCGCCTGCGCCATAAAAACCATGTGATGGCGCCGGACCGCGAACTGCTCGCGGCCTTGCGCCTGGACCGCGTCATCCTCGGCAAAGTCCTGCGCATCGGCTTGCCTACAGGCTTGCAGATGGTGGTGTTGTCGCTGTCGGAGTTGGTCATCCTTGCCTTGGTCAATGGCCATGGGTCCCAGGCCACGGCGGCCTATGGGGCGGTGACGCAGATCGTCAACTACGTGCAGTTTCCGGCCCTGTCGATTGCCATCACTGCTTCGATCCTCGGGGCCCAGGCGATTGGGGCCGGGCGGCTGGAGCGTATCGGGCCGATCCTGCGTACCGGGCTGTTGATCAATACGTGCCTGACCGGTGGCCTGATCGTGCTGGGCTATCTGTTGTCGCACTGGTTGCTCGGGTTGTTCATCACCGATGACGCCGCACGCGTGAATGCCGAGCACCTGCTGCACATCATGTTGTGGAGCATCCTCGTGTTCGGCTTCCAGGCCGTGATCGGCGGGATCATGCGCGCCAGCGGCGTGGTGCTGATGCCGGTGGCGATCTCGATCTTCTGCGTGCTGTGTGTCGAGCTACCGATGGCGTACCTGTTGAATGCGCACTTCGGCCTGGAAGGCGTCTGGATGGCGTTCCCGGTAACGTACCTGGCGATGCTGGGGTTGCAGGCCGCGTACTACCGGCTGGTGTGGCGGCATAAGCAGATCAAGCGGTTGGTGTGAGTTTCAGGCCGCGCAGCAGGAGTTCCAGGCCCTGCAAACCTTGCTCCAGACGCTCATCCGGATGTTCTGACCGGGCGATCCACAGGGCGGTGTTGACCAGGCTGCCATTGATCAACTGCGCCAGCGCCAGGCTCGGTGCGCCAGGGACGATGCCCGCCTGCATCAGGGCTTCCAGCAGTTGGCGCAACGACTCGACACAGTGTTGCTGGGAGCCGGTATCGCCCAATACAGCCGGCGCATCCTGCAGCACAACGCGTTGGATTTCGCCGTCCTGGGCCATGCGCAAATAAGCGCGGCAGCGTTCGCAAAAACCGCTCCATGGGTCTTGGGCTTCGTCTGAGATACGCTGCAAACATGCGTCCATCTCACGATCGAGTTGAGCAACCACGGCGGCCAGCAGCCCCTTCTTGTCACCAAAGTGATGGTACAGCGCGCCGCGTGTCAGACCGGCGTGGGCGGTGAAATCGTCCATCGATGTGTTGGCATAGCCTTGCGTGGCGAAGGCCTGCCGTGCGCTGGCAAGCAGCCGGGCGCGGGTGTCTTCGATCATTTCGGCACGGGCTCGGCTCATGGGCAGGACTCACAATGGGCAAGTGAAAGATTGACATACGCTGCGTATGTTACGCATGATTCGCCACATACGCACCGTATGTATTTTGCCTTGATCACTGCGGATAGCAAGTTCCAGGGCATCAGGAAGAGGTTGAGCAGGATGGCAAACCCTTACGCCGAGTTGTTCCAGGTTCCCGGCTCGCGGGCCTTCGTATTGGCCGGCATGCTGGCACGCATGCCGGTGTCCATGGCAGGTATTGGCTTGATCACCATGCTTTCCCTGGTGCACGGCGGTTATGGCCTGGCCGGTTCGGTGGCGGCGGTGTTCGCCCTGGCCACTGCGTTTTGCGCGCCGCAGGTGTCACGGTTGGTGGACCGGTACAGCCAAGGCCGGGTGCTGCCGGTTGCTGCCTTGATCGGCGGCGGGGCGCTGTTGATGCTGTTGCTGTGCACGCGGTTGCAGGCACCGACCTGGACGCTGTTCCTGTTTGCTGCCCTCGCGGGCTGCATGCCGAATATGTCAGCCATGGTGCGGGCGCGCTGGACCGAGCTGTACCGCGGCCAGCCCAGGCTGCAAACCGCCTTTGCCCTGGAATCGGTGCTGGATGAGGTGTGCTTCATCATCGGCCCACCGATTTCGGTGGGCTTGAGCGTGGTGCTGTTTCCCGAAGCCGGGCCTCTGGTGGCCGCGTTGCTGCTGGCGGTTGGGGTTACCACGTTTGTGCTGCAACGCGCGACCGAACCTCCGGTACATGAACACCACGCTCACCATCGGGGCTGGCTGATCGCCTCACCGTCGGTACTGATCCTGATGATCCTGCTGCTGGCCATGGGGGTGATCGTGGGTGTGGTGGATGTGGTCAGCGTGGCCTTTGCCCAGCACCAGGGCCAACCGGCGGCGGCAAGCATCGTGCTTTCGGTGTACGCCATCGGCTCGTGCCTGGCGGGGTTGGCCTTTGGCACCCTAAAACTCAAGGCGCCGCTGCCCCGGCAGTTCCTGTTCTGCGGCGCGGCCACGGCGTTGACCACCTTGCCGTTGCTGATGGTCAGCAACATTCCGGGTCTGGCGGTGGCCATCTTCATTTCCGGACTGTTCTTCGCCCCCACCCTGATCGTTTCCATGGCCCTCGTGGAAAAGAGCGTGCCCGCGAGCCGCCTGACCGAGGGCATGACCTGGCTGATCACCGGCCTGAGCATCGGCGTGGCCATCGGTGCCGCCAGCTCCGGCTGGATGATCGACCATTTTGGCGCCGCCAGCGGGTTCTGGGTGGCGTTGGCGGCGGGGGCGGTGGTGATGGGGTCAGCGGTGTTGGGCTATCGGCGGTTGGGTTGAGCGTCATCCTGGCAATGAAACGTCAGCCAATCACGGGGCAGGGGTCCGCTCGGTGATGTTGCAGGAATTCGTTCAGCGCCTGGCGCGTCAGGTCGTTCAGGGTCACCTTTTTACGTGTCGCTTCAAGGGCGGCGGCAAGATGAAGATCGTGGCCGACCCGCACGTTAAAAGAGCCTTTGCACGGCTTCTCCGGTGTTTGCCCAAGGGCCTGGCAGGTAGTGAGGTAGTCGTCCACCGCTTCGCGAAATGCAGCGTCCAGTTCGGCGACGGTTTTGCCTTCGTAGCTCACCAGTGCCTTGATGAACAGGATCTTGCCGAACAGGCAGTTATCTTCGAGGCTGGCTTCGATAGAGCCGATGTAGCCATTGTGTTTCAGTTGGTTGTTCACTGAATCAGTTCTCCTGATTTCAATTGTTCGATGATCTGGCGCCGAATGTAGTGTTTCAGTTCGTTGCCGGGATGAGGCTTGTGCAAGGTGATCATTGCACTCGGATCGCCGATGTCGAACTTGACGCGGCTTCCAGCCCCCTCAATCTGTGCGTAGCCAAGACGACGCAGCAGCGTGACGAGCTCGGGCCAGGTAAATGCCATGTGCTCGTTGAGCAGTTTGGCGAGCAGCTTTTCATTTTTGGACACGGCGTTCCCTGCGTGTAACTAAATGTAGTTGCAAAAGATGGTGTCCGTCAATGCTAGCTGGGGTTCGTGTGTCGTTCCCGGGATTGATGTAACCCTTGATGACAGCTCGCTCTGCGCCTCCCATCCCCCGCTAATTTTTCCCTCTCCGGTTCGTTTTATAGGGACGACGTGCCTTTGTGCTTCCTGCCTATTGCTCCGGACTCCAACAAATGAATGCTGAAGACTCCTTGAAACTTGCTCGCCGGTTTATCGGGTTGCCCCTGGAAAAACGCCAGCTGTTCCTGCAGGCATTGCAGAAAGAAGGGGTGGATTTTTCGCGGTTTCCGATTCCGGCCGGCGTGGAGGCAGAGGATCGCCAGGCGCTGTCCTACGCGCAACAGCGCATGTGGTTTCTCTGGCAACTGGACCCGAACAGCGGCGCCTACAACCTGCCGGGCGCCGTGCGCCTCAAGGGTGCGCTGAACCTTGGCGCCATGGAGCAGGCGTTCGCCAGTCTGGTGGCCCGGCACGAAACCCTGCGTACGGTGTTCCAGCGCCAGGCCGATGAGCGCCTGATGCAGGTGGCCGTACAGCCGTCGCTGGCCATTGAGCAACTGGACCTGACGGCGTTGGCCCCGGCCGAACGCGAACACGCCGTCAACGATGCGGCCAGCCGCCAATCGTTGCTGCCGTTCGACCTGGAACACGGCCCGCTGCTGCGCGTGCAACTGCTCAAGCTCGATGCCCAGGAGCACGTGCTGCTGCTGACCCTGCACCATATCGTTTCCGATGGCTGGTCGATGAACGTGCTGATCGACGAGTTCATCCGTTTTTACGACGCCCACGAGCGCAACGAAGCGCCGCCATTGCCGGCGCTGCCGATCCAGTACAGCGACTACGCCTTGTGGCAGCGCCGCTGGCTGGAAGCGGGGGAACAGGCCCGTCAATTGGAATACTGGCAGGCGCGGCTGGGTGATGAGCATCCGGTGCTGGAACTGCCAACGGACCACCCGCGCCCAGCCATGCCCAGCTATCAGGGCACCCGCCACAACTTCGCGATTGACCCGGCGCTGGCCGCGCAGTTGCGCACCTGCGCGCAACAGCACAACGTCACCCTGTTCATGCTGCTGCTCGGCGCCTTCAATGTGTTGCTGCATCGCTACACCGGCCAGGGCGATATCCGCGTCGGCGTGCCGATCGCCAACCGCAACCGTACGGAAGTCGAGGGGTTGATCGGCTTCTTCGTCAACACGCAAGTCCTGCGTACTGAGCTGAGCGGGCAAACCCGCGTCGCCGAGTTGCTGCAAGGTATCAAGGAGCACGCCCTTGGCGCCCAGGCGCACCAGGAATTGCCCTTCGAGCGCCTGGTGGAAGCCCTGAAGGTCGAGCGCAGCCTGAGCCATACGCCGCTGTTCCAGGTGATGTACAACCATCAGCCGGTGGTGGCCGACATCGCCTCGGTCAGCACCGCCTCCGGCCTGGAGCTGGCCCTGGTGGAGTGGCAAGGCCGCACCACCCAGTTCGACCTGACCCTCGACACCTATGAAAAATCCGGCACCTTGCACGCCGCGCTGACCTACGCCAATGACCTGTTCGACGCGCCATCCATCGCGCGGATGGCACGCCACTGGATCAGCCTGTTGCAGGCCATGGTGGCCGATGGCGAACAGCGTATCGGCGAGTTGCCGATGCTGGCCGTCGATGAGCAGCAGAGGCTGGTGCACGCCTGGAACCAGACCGCACAAGCGTATCCCACCGAGCGTGGCATTCATCACCTGATCGAAGACCAGGTACAGCGCACCCCGGATGCGCCGGCGCTGGTGTTCGGCGCGACCATGCTGACCTATGCGCAACTCGACGCCCGTGCCAACCAACTGGCCCATGCCTTGCGCGACCACGGGGTCGGTCCTGATGCGCTGGTGGGTATCTGCGTTGAGCGTTCCATCGAGATGGTCATCGGCCTGCTGGCTGTGCTCAAGGCCGGCGGCGCCTACGTCCCCCTCGATCCCGAATATCCCCAGGAACGCCTGGCCTACATGATCGAAGACAGCGGCATCCAGCTGCTGCTCAGCCAGCACAGCCTGCTGCCACTGCTGCCTGTCGAAGGCATTCGGGTGATGCGCCTCGACCAGGCGCCCGGCTGGCTCGACGCTTACAGCGTCGCAGCGCCCGCCGTCGACATCCACGCGCTGAACCTGGCCTATGTGATCTACACCTCCGGTTCCACCGGCAAGCCCAAGGGCGCCGGCAACAGCCATCGCGCACTGGTCAACCGCCTGTGCTGGATGCAGCAGGCCTACGGCCTGGATGCCAGTGACGCGGTGCTGCAGAAAACCCCGTTCAGCTTTGATGTGTCGGTGTGGGAGTTCTTCTGGCCGTTGATGACCGGCGCCCGCCTGGTGGTCGCCGCCCCTGGGGAACACCGCGAGCCGGCGCGCCTGATCGAGACCATTGGCGAGCACGGGATCACCACCTTGCACTTCGTGCCGTCCATGCTCCAGGCGTTTATCCATGAGCCGGGCGTGCCGTGCTGCGCCAGCCTCAAGCGTATTGTGTGCAGCGGCGAAGCCTTGCCCCTGGACGCGCAACTGCAGGTGTTCGCCAAGCTGCCCCAGGCTGGTTTGTTCAACCTCTATGGCCCGACGGAAGCGGCCATCGATGTGACCCACTGGACCTGCATCGACGAAGGCCGTGACGCCGTGCCCATCGGCCGCCCGATCGCCAACCTCGGCACCTACGTGCTCGACGCGCAGCTCAACCCGGTGCCTGCCGGCGTGGCCGGCGAGTTGTACCTCGGCGGCACCGGCCTGGCGCGCAGCTACCACCGCCGTCCGGCACTGACCGCCGAACGTTTTGTGCCCAGCCCCTTCGGTGACGGCGCGCGCCTGTACCGTACTGGCGACCGGGTGCGTCAGCGTGATGACGGTGTGATCGACTACCTTGGCCGTCTCGACCACCAGGTCAAGCTGCGCGGCTTGCGCATCGAATTGGGTGAAATCGAGACGCGCCTGATGCAACACCCAGCGGTGCGTGAGGCGGTGGTGCTGGTGCACGGCGGCAAACAACTGGTGGCCTACCTGGTGCTGGAGGGCGAGGCGCCCACCGACCTCAAGGCCTGGCTGCTCGGTAGCCTGCCGGAATACATGGTGCCGACCCATATGGTGCCCCTGGCCAAGCTGCCGGTGACCGCCAACGGCAAGCTCGACCGCAAGGCCCTGCCGTTACCGGATGCAACGCCGCAACAGGCCTATATCGCGCCGCAAGACGACCTGCAAAAAGCCCTGGCGGCGATCTGGAGCGATGTGCTCGGCGTCGAGCAGGTGGGCCTGGACGACAACTTTTTCGAACTGGGCGGCGATTCGATCATCTCCATCCAGGTGGTCAGCCGCGCGCGCCAGGCGGGGATTCGCCTCAGCCCGCGCGACCTGTTCCAGTACCAGAGCGTGCGCAGCCTGGCGTTGGTGGCCGGCTTCGAGCACTCCACCGTGATCGACCAAGGCCCTGCCAGCGGCGAGGTGATCCTGACCCCGGTGCAGCAAGGCTTTTTCGCCCAGGCGATCCCCGCGCGTCACCACTGGAACCAATCGTTGTTGTTGACCCCGCGCGAGCGCTTGGAACCGGCACGCCTGGAAGCCGCCCTGACCCAGGTGATCAACCATCACGACGCCTTGCGCCTGCGCTTTGTGCAACAGGCCGACACCTGGCAGCAAGCCTACGCCGCGCCGGTCACCGCGCCGGGCCTGTGGCAGACCCACGCCGGCAGCGACGATGAACTGGCGGCGCTGTGCGATGAGGCCCAGCGCAGCCTCGACCTGACGCAAGGCCCGCTGCTGCGTGCCGCGTTAGTGAGCATGGCCGATGGCAGCCAGCGCCTTCTGCTGGTGATCCATCACCTGGCGGTCGATGGCGTCTCCTGGCGCATCGTCCTGGAAGATCTGCAACAGGCTTACCGCCAGGCAGCGTTGCCGACCAAGACCAGCGCCTACCAGCTGTGGGCCGAACAGTTGCAAGCCCATGCCCGCGCGCTGGACGACCAACTGCCGTACTGGCAGGCGCAGTCGGCCGACGCGGACTTGCCGTGCGACAACCCCCAGGGCGGCCTGCAAAACCGCTTGGGCAGCAAGCTCGAAATCCGCCTTGACGCCGAGCACACCCGTCAACTGCTCCAGGACGCGCCAGCGGCCTACCGCACCCAGGTCAATGACCTGCTGCTGACGGCCCTGGCGCGGGTGGTCAGCCGTTGGAGCGGCCAGAACGCCGCACTGATCCAGCTGGAAGGCCATGGCCGCGAAGACCTGTTCGAAGGTGTCGACCTGACCCGCACCGTGGGCTGGTTCACCAGCCTGTTCCCGGTACGCCTGCAAGCCTGCGGCGAGCTGTCGGCTGCGATCAAGGCGGTCAAGGAGCAACTGCGTGCCGTGCCCGCCAAAGGCATCGGCTACGGTCTGCTGCGCTACCTCGGCCCGCCTGCGGCCCGCGAAGCCCTGGCGAACCTGGCCGCGCCACGCATTACCTTCAACTACCTGGGCCAGTTCGACCGCCAGTTCAACGAATCCGTGTTGTTTGTACCGTCTACCCAGGGCAGCGGCCAGGCCCAGGATGCCGAGGCACCGCTGGCCAACTGGTTGACCGTGGAAGGGCAGGTGTACGGCGGTGAGCTGGCGCTGCAATGGGGGTTCAGCCGCGAGATGTTCGAGGCGTCGACGGTGCAGCAGTTGGCGGATGACTACGCGGCAGAGCTCAAGGCCTTGATCGAGCATTGCCGAGCCACCCCGGCAGGGCAGGTTACCCCTTCGGACTTCCCACTGGCGCGCTTGACCCAACAGCAACTGGACGCGTTGCCCGTGGCGGGGCCGGCGATTGCCGACCTTTATCCGCTGTCGCCGATGCAGCAGGGCATGTTGTTCCATACCCTCTACGCGCCAGAAGCCCAGGCGTACATCAACCAATTGCGCGTGGATATCGACGGCCTCGACCTGCTGGCGTTCGGCCGCGCCTGGCAGGCGGCACTGGACCGCCATGACATTCTGCGCAGCAGCTTCCACTGGCTGGGCCTGGACAGTGCCCATCAAGTCATCCAGCGTCAGGTCGACGTGCAGTTGCACGTGATCGAAGACATCGATGCCGACTTCGATGCGCTTGCCGAGGCTGAACGCGAGAAGGGCTTCGCGCTTAATGCCGCGCCGTTGTTTCGCCTGATGCTGGTGCGGGGCGCCGGTAACGCCTGGCATCTGATCTTCACCAGTCACCACATCCTCATGGACGGTTGGAGTAACGCCCAGTTGCTGGGTGAAGTCATCGCCCACTATGCCGGCCAGGCCTTGCCCGCGCCGCTGGGGCAGTTCCGCGATTACCTGGGCTGGCTGCAACAGCAAGCGTCGGGTGAGACGTTCTGGAAAGCCGCCCTGGCGCCGTTGCAAACACCCACCTTGCTCGCGCAAGCGCTGCGCGCGCCGGTCGATGGCCTGGGCACGGCTGAGCATCAATTGATCCTTGAGGGCGAGTTCACACAGGCCCTCGGCGAGTTCGCCCGTCGCCAGAAAATCACTCTCAATACCGTGCTGCAAGGAGCGTGGAGCCTGTTGCTGCAGCGCTACACCGGTCAGGATTGCGTGGCCTTTGGCGCGACCGTCGCCGGGCGTTCGGCACCGCTGCCGGGGATCGAGCAGCAACTGGGCCTATTCATCAACACGCTGCCTATCGTCAGTACGCCTTCGCCAGCCCAACCGGCCGCCCAATGGCTCAACGAGTTGCAAACCCTGAATCTCAGCCTGCGTGACCACGAGCATGTGCCGCTGTACGACATACAAGGCTGGGCCGGTCAGCAGGGCGCATTGTTCGACACTTTGCTGGTGTTCGAAAACTTCCCTGTGGCCGAGGCCCTGAAGCAGGGCGCACCCGCAGGCCTGGCGTTTGGCCATATTCACAACCATGAACGCACCCATTACCCTTTGACCTTGGGCATTGAGTTGGGGGCCAGCCTGCGCCTGGAGTTCAGTTACGACCGGGCGCGGTTCAGCGCTGAACAGGTCGCACGCTTGAGCGCCAACCTGCACCACCTGCTGGTGCAGTTGCTCGCGGATGCCCAGGCGCCCCTTGGCAACCTGCAATTGCTTGACTCCACCGCACAACGCGACGTGCTTGCACTGAGCCAGTCGCCGGGCGCTGCCCAACGCCAGCTGCGCGTGCACGAACGCATTGCGGCCCAGGCTGCTGCCACACCGGACGCGCTGGCGGTACAGGCTGGCGAAGCGCGCTTGAGCTATGCCCAGCTCAATGCCCATGCCAACCGGCTCTCCCATCGCCTGCTGGAACTGGGCGCGGGCCCGGGCCAGCGC
>NZ_CVTH01000050.1:0-73191 GCF_900005955.1 Pseudomonas sp. 8 R 14
AGCGGGCTTACTAGAGAAGCTTGTCTGCCTCTAGCGGTTGAAGCGCTCAACCAGCGCGTATTGGGTGGCCGCGGTATTGGTCAGTTCCTTGCTCAGGTCCGTGGATTGATGGGCTTGTATCGAGGTCTGGTCGGCCAGTTCGGCGATGGTGGTGATGTTGCGGCTGATCTCCTCGGCGACGGCACTTTGTTCTTCGGTGGCGGCGGCGATCTGGGTGGTCATGTCGGTGATATGCGACACCGCTTCGCTGATCCCCACCAGGGCCTGGTCCGCTTCCAGCACCCAGGCCACGCCTTCCTGGGCCTGGCGCTGGCCGTTTTCCATGCTTTGCACCGCGTTGCTGGAGGATGCCTGGAGCTTGGTGATCAGCCCATGGATCTGGGTGGTCGATTGTGAAGTGCGCTGGGCCAGTTGGCGCACTTCGTCGGCTACCACTGCAAAGCCTCGGCCTTGTTCGCCGGCTCGCGCTGCTTCGATTGCGGCGTTGAGGGCGAGCAGGTTGGTTTGGTCGGCGATGCCCTTGATCACATCCACCACGCTGCCGATTTCGTCGCTGTCCCTGGCCAGTTGCGCCACGGTCACCCCGGTCTCGCCGACCATGGTGGACAGACGCTCGATGGCTTCACGGGTATCGCGCGCCACTTCGCGGCCGCGCCCGGTCAGCACGTTGGCCTGTTGGGTGGCGTCGGCGGTGCGTTGTACATGGCTGGCGACTTCCTGGGTGGTCGCGGCCATCTGGTTGACGGCCGCCGAGACCTGTTCGGTTTCCACGCGCTGGCGGTTCAGGCCTTTGGCGCTGGCGGCAGCCAACTGATCGGATTGCCCCGCCAGGGTACTCAGTTGTTCGGCGCTGTCCTGCAGGCGGGTGAGGCAGGTTTTCAGGCGCGCGGTCTGGCTGAGAAACGCGGTTTCTAAACGCGACTGTGGGCCGCGTGCGTCACTGTACATCTGCGCGATCAAGGCATCCGACGTCGAGGGTTCGACCCCCTCCAATAGACGCAGGGTACTGCCCTGGCGCCAGCGCGAGCACAGCAGGCCCACCGGCAGCGCGACCGCCACGGCCACTGCGACGGCCACCGGTGCACTGAGGAACAGCCCGGCGACGCTGCCAGCCACACCGGTGGCCATGTACGGCACGCAACTCACTGCCGCCGGCAGCCAGGCATCCTGGCGCGGCACGCCCGGCTTGCCTTGGCTCAGACGCCGGTAGAGGGCCTGGGCGCGGCGGATTTCATCGGCCGTAGGCTTGACCCGCACCGACTCGAAGCCAACGACCCGGCTGCCGTCGAAGATCGGCGTGACGTAGGCATTGACCCAATAGTGGTCGCCGTTTTTCGAGCGGTTCTTGACGATGCCCATCCACGGCAGGCCTTGCTTGAGCGCGCTCCACATGTGGGCGAAAACGGCGGGTGGCACGTCGGGGTGCCGCACGATGTTCTGGGGCGCGCCGATCAGGTCGGCGCGTTCAAAACCGCTGATATCGACGAAGGCGTCGTTGCAGTAAGTGATCATCCCTTGAACATCGGTGGCGGAGATGAGTTTTTGCGAAGGCGCGAGTGAAATCTCGCGCTGTGTTACGGGCTGGTTGTTGCGCATTCCGACTACTCCCTGAATTGCCATAAGTTCATCGGCATCACACGGAATAAGTTGATGGCGATTGTTTGATATAAACCGGGACGTGACGAATGGCGTTCAGGAGGGCCTAAGTGGCGAATTGTCCTGGTGCGATACGAAAACAGTTTTTGCCTGCGCGCTTGGCTTCATATAACGCACCATCCGCATGGGCAATCACTGTTTGTGCGCAGGTATGTGACGTACTGTCGGCGCCTTCAAAGAGGGCAATGCCGATGCTGGCTTGCAAGGCATAGGGAAGAGCGCAACGCTCAGAGGCCTGTCGCAATGTTTCTATAATTCGTTGCGCTGCCAGGGTGGCAGAGGTCATGCCGGAATTATTCATCAGCAGAATAAATTCGTCTCCACCCAAGCGGCCGGCGCAATCCTGATTTAGCCTGACAATCGATTTAAGTGTTGCACCAAATTCGGCTAACGCCTTGTCACCTTCGGCATGTCCGTGGTTATCGTTGATGCTCTTGAAACCATCCAGATCTATATAGAGCACCGCAAAGTGTTTATCGGCATGCCGGCTGCGGGCCAGGGTGTTTTCAATCAGTTCGAGTATCCCCATACGGTTGTACAGGCCGGTGAGGGGGTCATGGGTCGCGCGGATTTCGTTCTTGGCCTCGGCCAGTAACGCGCGCACCAGGTTATCGTTCAACGTGTTGAGCAGTAGCCACATGCCCGTCAAGTACAGCGGGGCCTGGAGCAGGAATATCCTCAGCAGCGGTTCCGGCTGAAACAAGGTGGCGAGCTTCATGGGCACATCCGTCAGCAATATTTGAGTAAATGCATAGCGCGGTACACCTTGATTACGCATGGCGATCGCGGCATTCACGCTCACCATTGAGGTGCACCCGAGAACTTGAAGAATCGCATCGCCGCTGATCAGGCAACCAGCGGTACCCAGGCCCAGCTCCGCCGCCCAGACCAGGCCCAGTAATAACGATAGATCAATGACATAAGGATATTTTTGGCCGCCGTATTTATTGATCCAATACAGCAGTGCTAACCGTGAGAGCCAGATCATCGAATCAATGATGAGCCAGGCAATGAAGAATTGGCTCGGGTGCAGTGTAACCGCGACTGTGCATATCACCAGGCTGTTAAACCAACCGACCCAGAGCACCCCCTTGGAAGAAAAAGGCCCGGCTATAAGTTCGCTGCGTATGCGCGTGTCATACGGTGCGTCTGCATTCGTCAGCCATCTCATCGCCTTTGTCGCAGGGAGTTGATATTCCATATTGACCCTCACCTGAAGCCCTGAAATCAAATAGTGGCATATGGCTATGCTGGCACCGTTCCAGCGGCTTTTCAAATGCTATGAGATAAAATTTGCGGGGCATTGATTCATGAAATATTCACTTGTTATTCAGCACATCCGTCGGGGAATCGCGCCGGTAGAACCGCTATCCATCACCCCGCATGATTGAAAAGCCTGAAACTTCCCGATGAAAAACCTCATAATGGCGGCCATTTTTGTTTAGCCCGTTATTCTGGTGTGCCCCCATGGAAATCAAGGTCAACTTTCTCGACAACCTCCGGCTTGAAGCCAAGTTCGATGACTTCACGGTGATTGCCGACCAGCCTATTCGCTATAAAGGCGATGGCTCGGCACCGGGGCCGTTCGATTACTTCCTGGCTTCGTCGGCGTTGTGTGCGGCGTACTTCGTCAAGTTGTACTGCAGCACGCGCAACATCCCCACGGACAATATTCGCCTGTCGCAGAACAATATTGTCGATCCGGAAAACCGCTATAACCAGATCTTCAAGATCCAGGTGGAGTTGCCGGCCGATATTTCCGATAAGGACCGCCAGGGCATCCTGCGCTCCATCGACCGTTGCACCGTGAAGAAAGTGGTGCAGGCCGGGCCGGAGTTCGTGATCGAAGAAGTGGACAACCTCGACGCCGATGCCCAGGCCCTGTTGATGCCGAGCGCGGGCAGCGAGGCGGGCACTTATATTGCTGGCAAGGACCTGCCGCTGGAGCAGACCATCGCCAACATGTCCGGGATCCTTGCCGGCCTGGGCATGAAGATCGAGATCGCCTCATGGCGCAATATCGTGCCGAACGTGTGGTCGCTGCATATCCGCGACGCCCATTCACCGATGTGCTTTACCAACGGCAAGGGCGCGACCAAGGAGGGCGCCCTGGCGTCGGCGTTGGGCGAGTTCATCGAGCGGCTCAACTGCAACTTCTTCTACAACGACCAATTCTGGGGTGAGGAACTGGCCAATGCGCCGTTCGTGCATTACCCGGACGAACGCTGGTTCCAGCCGGGCCCGAATGACGAGCTGCCCGGGGAAATCCTCGACGCCTACTGCCTGAAGGTCTACAACCGCGACGGCGAGCTGCGCGGTTCGCACCTGTTCGACACCAACTCCGGCAATGAAGCGCGCGGCATCGTTTCGCTGCCGTTCGTGCGCCAGTCGGATGGCGAGGTGGTGTATTTCCCGTCCAACCTGATCGAGAACCTCTACCTCAGCAACGGCATGAGCGCGGGCAACACCCTGGCCGAGGCCCAGGTGCAGTGCCTGTCGGAGATTTTCGAGCGGGCAGTGAAGCGCGAAATCATCGAGGGCGAATTTGCCCTGCCGGACGTGCCGGCTGACGTGCTCGCGAAGTACCCGAGCATCCTGGCGGGTATTGCAGGCCTGGAAGCCCAGGGCTTCCCGGTGCTGGTCAAGGACGCGTCCCTGGGCGGCGAATTCCCGGTGATGTGCGTGACCTTGATGAACCCGCGCACCGGCGGCGTGTTCGCCTCGTTCGGTGCCCACCCGAGCCTGGAAGTGGCGCTGGAACGCAGCCTCACCGAACTGCTGCAAGGCCGCAGCTTCGAAGGCTTGAACGACCTGCCGCAGCCGACCTTCGAAGGCCAGGCGGTGACCGAGCCGAACAACTTCGTCGAGCACTTTATCGACTCCAGCGGTGTGGTGTCGTGGCGCTTCTTCAGCGCCCAATCGGACTACGAATTTGTCGAGTGGGACTTCTCAGGCGAAGGTGAAGACTCCAACGCCCAAGAGGCCGCGACCTTGTTCGGCATCCTCGAAGGCATGGGCAAGGAAGCCTATATGGCGGTGTACGAACACCTCGGCGCAACCGCCTGCCGCATCCTGGTGCCGGACTACTCGGAAATCTACCCGGTGGACGACCTGATCTGGGACAACACCAACAAGGCGCTGTTTTTCCGCGAGGACATCCTCAATCTGCACCGCCTGGACGAAGCGGAATTGCAGGGGTTGGTCGAGCGCCTGATCGAAAGCGAGCTGGACGACTACACCGACATCACCACCCTGATCGGCATCGAGTTTGACGACAACACGGCCTGGGGCCAACTGACCATCCTCGAATTGAAGCTGCTGATCTTCCTCGCCTTGCAGCAGTACGAGGAGGCCAAGGAGTGCGTGGAGATGTTCCTGCAGTACAACGACAACACCGCTGAGCGTGGCCTGTTCTACCAGGCGATGAATGCGGTGCTGGAGATGGAGCTGGACGACGACCTGGAACTGGCGGACTACGAAGCCAACTTCCGCCGCATGTTCGGCAATGAGCGGATGGATGCGGTGATCGGCTCGGTCAACGGCAGTGTGCGTTTCCATGGGCTGACACCGACCAGCATGAAGCTGGAAGGGCTGGACCGGCATTTGCGCTTGATCGAGAGCTACAAGAAGCTGCATTCGGCGCGTGCCAACATCGTCCAGGGGTGACGCGTACCCAATGTGGGAGGGGGCAAGCCCCCTCCCACAGTTGATCCCTGTTGCCTGGGGGATTTATATACGGGCCAAGGCTTGCGCCAGGTCCGCCCGTAGATCCTCCACGTCCTCAACCCCCACCGACAACCGTACCAGCCCGTCGCCAATCCCCAACTGCGCGCGGGTCGCCGCCGGGATGCTGGCGTGGGTCATGATCGCCGGGTGTTCGATCAGGCTTTCCACGCCCCCCAGGCTCTCGGCCAGGGCGAAGAGCTTGACGGTTTCCAGGAAGCGCGTGGCGCCGGCCAGGTCGCTGTTCAAGTCGACTGAAATCATCCCGCCAAACCCGCGCATCTGCCTGTGTGCCAGTTCGTGCTGCGGGTGGGACGCCAGGCCTGGGTAATAGACCCGGGATACTTGCGGTTGCTGTTCCAGCCAGGTGGCCAGGTCGAGGGCGTTGCTGCAATGGCGCTCCATGCGCAGGGCCAGGGTTTTCACGCCGCGCAGGGTGAGGAAGGCATCGAACGGGCCGGCGATGGCACCAACCGAGTTTTGCAAAAAACCCACGCGCTCGGCCAACTCGGGGTTGTCGCCGACGATGGCGATGCCACCGATCACATCGGAGTGACCATTGAGGTACTTGGTGCTGGAGTGCACCACGATGTCGAAACCCAACTCCAGCGGACGCTGGATCCACGGGCTGGCGAAGGTGTTGTCGGCCACGCAGAGAATGCCGCGGCTGCGGCAGATACGGGCGATGGCGCCGAGGTCGGTGAGGCTCAGCAGCGGGTTGCTCGGGGTTTCGACCCAAACCATGCGCGTGTCGTCCTGCAAGGACGCTTCGAACGCCGCCACATCACTCAGGTCGACAAAGCTGAAACGGTGCCCGGCACTGCGCTGGCGCACCTTGTCGAACAGGCGGAAGGTGCCGCCGTAGAGGTCGTTGCCGGACACGATATGGGCGCCGGCATCCAGCAACTCCAGCACCGTGGAGATTGCTGCCAGCCCGGACGCGAAGGCAAACGCCTGGCTGCCGCCTTCGAGGTCGGCCACGCAGCGCTCCAGGGCAAACCGCGTGGGGTTGTGGGAGCGGCCGTAGTCGAAGCCCTTGTGTACGCCGGGGCTGTCTTGCAGGTAGGTGGAGTTGGCGTAGATCGGCGGCATCAGCGCGCCCGTGGTCGGGTCAGGTGACTGCCCGGCGTGGATCACACGGGTGGCAAACGCGCTTTTATCGGGCTGGCTCATGCAAGGGATCTCCGCAGGTGGTTGAGCAGGTCGACGCGGGTGATCAGGCCGTGAAAGCCCGCCGCGTCGGCAATGATGGCGACCAGGCCGCGGTCCAGTTCAGCCTGCAATTCGGCCAGGCTGGCGCCGGGGGCCAGGGTGTGGACTTTGTCGCTCATGGCGCTGGCGACCATCATGGAGAAGTCCGCCGCGTCATGGTGCAGGCCCAGCAGGATGTCGGACTCATCGATCACCCCCACCAGTTCGCGGCCGTCCACCAGCACCGGCAGTTGCGACACGTCCGCCAGGCGCATGCGCTGGAAGGCGGTGAGCAGGGTGTCGTCGGGGCTCACGCTGATCACGCGACCATCTTCGAAGCGCCGCGCGATCAAGTCGCGCAGGTCGCCGTAGTGCTTGTAGTGCAGCAAGCCTGCATCGGTCATCCATTGGTCGTTGTAGACCTTCGACAAATAGCGGGTGCCGGTGTCGCAGACAAAGGTGACCACGCGCTTGGGCACCGTTTGTTCGCGGCAATACCGCAGCGCGGCCGCGAACAGGGTGCCGGTGGATGAACCGCCGAGAATGCCCTCGGCCTTGAGCAGCTGGCGGGCGTGGTCGAAGCTGTCTTCATCGCTGATGGAGTAGGCGTGGCGTACGCTGGACAGGTCGGCAATCGACGGGATGAAGTCCTCGCCGATGCCTTCCACCGCCCACGAGCCGGGTGTTTCCAGCTTGCCGCTGCGGCTGTATTCGGCCATCACCGAACCCACCGGGTCGGCGAGGACCATTTCCAGCTCGGGCTGCACCCGTTTGAAGAAGCGCGTCAGGCCGGTGAGGGTGCCGGCCGAGCCGACGCCCACCACAATCGCGTCTACATCGTGTTGGGTCTGGGCCCAGATCTCCGGCGCGGTGCTGGTCTCGTGGGCCAGGGGGTTGGCCGGGTTGTTGAATTGGTCGGCGAAGAAACAGCCGTCAATCTCCTTGGCCAGCCGCGCGGCCATGTCCTGGTAATACTCGGGATGGCCCTTGCCCACATCGGAGCGGGTGATATGCACCTCGGCGCCCATGGCCTTGAGGTGCAGCACTTTTTCCGTGGACATCTTGTCGGGCACCACCAGCACCACCCGATAACCTTTCGCCCGGCCCACCAGCGCCAGGCCCAGGCCGGTGTTGCCGGCGGTGGCTTCAATGATTGTGCCGCCGGGGCGCAGGCGGCCGTCGCGTTCGGCGGCGTCGATCATGGCCAGGCCGATGCGGTCCTTTATGGAACCGCCGGGGTTCTGGGATTCAAGCTTGAGGAACAGCGTGCAGGGGCCGGTATCGAAACGGCTGACCCGAACCAGCGGCGTGTTGCCGATCAGCTCGAGTACGGCAGGGCGGGGTAGTGTGGGCATGTCGTCACCTGGGGGCTTAGGGTGGGGGACAGCAAATCGCAGAGCATGGTCTGGAACAGTAGGTCGGTATTGGGTCGGTCGCAACCGAGGGGTCGATTGAATGACTTTTTTTGGCGCATGGGCGATGCCCGGGTGCGCCATCTACGCGCATGTTTTGCGGCGATACCCTTGTATTCATTGGCAGAGTGACCTGGCGTGGGCTTTGCTTTAGATAAATCCAAACTTGGATACAAGATGGAGTTTCCCATGCACAACGTTGTTGGCTGGACCCTCGGTGAATGGCAGGCCGCTTACCGCAACGGCACGATCACGCCGGACATTTTGCTCACCCTGGCCGCGCAATACCCCGCCGAGGACAGCGCCTGGATCGCCCGCGCCCAGCCGTCGTCATTGGCCGAGCAGTTGGCACAGTTGAGCGAACGGCTGGCAGCCCTGGGCGGCGATATGACCCAGCTGCCGTTGTATGGCGTGCCGTTTGCGATCAAGGACAACATCGATGCGGCCGGCTGGTACACCACTGCCGCCTGCCCCGAATTTGCCTACCGCGCGACCCGGGATGCCTCGGTCGTGCAGAAGCTGCGCGCCGCCGGCGCAATCCTGATGGGCAAGACCAACCTCGATCAGTTCGCCACCGGCCTGGTGGGCACCCGCTCGCCGTATGGCGCGGTGGGCAACAGTTTCAATGGCGATTACGTCAGCGGCGGCTCCAGCTCCGGTTCTGCGTCGGTGGTCGCCCGTGGGCTGGTGGCGTTTTCCCTGGGCACCGACACGGCGGGCTCCGGGCGTGTACCGGCGGGGTTCAACAATATCGTCGGCTTGAAGCCGACCAAGGGGCGTTTGTCCAATACCGGCCTGGTGCCGGCTTGCCGCACGGTGGATTGCGTCTCGGTGTTTGCGTTGACCGTGGAAGATGCCGAGACCGTGGCGCACGTTGCGGCGGGATACGACGCCAGCGACGCCTATTCCCGCGCCAACCCCAACACGGCGCCAGTGGCGGTGGGCGCTTCGATCAAGCTGGCCATCCCGGCGGCCCTGGAGTTTTTCGGCGATACCCAGAACCAGGCCGTGTTCGAACACGCGGTCGAACACTTCAAGGCGCTGGGCGCGGTGATCACCCCGGTGGATTTCACTGCGTTCAAGGAACTGGCGGACCAGCTGTACTTCGGCCCTTGGGTTGCCGAACGCACCGTGGCCCTGGAAAGCATGCTCGAAAACCAGCCCGAGGCAATCAACCCGGTGGTGCGCGGCATTGTCGAAAATGGCCGCCAGTACAGCGCCTGCGACGCCTACAAAGCCGAATACCTGCGGGCCGAACTGAGCCGCCGCATCAATGACAGCCTGGCCGGTTTCGATGCCTTGCTGGTGCCGACTTCGCCAACCCTGCGCACCATGGCCGAGATGGCGGAGGAGCCGGTGCGCTACAACTCGCAGTTCGGCTACTACACCAACTTCACCAACCTGGCCGACCTCTCGGCCCTGGCGCTGCCGGCCGGTATCCGCGCCGATGGCTTGCCCAGCGGCATTACCTTGCTCGCACCGGCCTGGCATGACACGGCGCTGGCGCACCTGGGCAAGCGCTGGCAATCCAGCCTGGAGCTGCCTTTAGGTGCCACCCAGCGCTATCTGCCGGCACCGTCCGCACCCGCCCAAGCCCCCGGCTGCGTGCGCGTGGCAGTGGTGGGCGCACACCTCACCGGCATGCCGCTGAATGTCCAGCTGACGACGCGCAACGCGGTGCTGGTGGAGCAAACCCTGACGGCCGACACCTACCGCCTGTACGCGCTGCCGGGCACGGTGCCGCCCAAGCCCGGGCTGGCCAAGGCGGACAGCGGTCGGGCGATCATCGTCGAGCTATGGGACATGCCCCTCGCACGCTTTGGCGAGTTCGTCGCCGAGATCCCCGCGCCGCTGGGGATCGGCAACCTGCTGCTGGCCGATGGGCGCAGCGTCAAAGGCTTCATCTGCGAGCCCTGGGCCCTGGCCGACGCCCTCGACATCACCGAGTTCGGTGGCTGGCGCGCCTTTATTGCGAGTCGCGGTTAAGCATGGGGGCCAAGACACGCCCCGACAGCCTGGCCGAGCAGATCTACGCGCAGCTCAAGGCGGATATTTTCGACTTCCGACTGCTGCCGGGCGATCGTTTCAGCGAAGGCGAGGTGGCCGAACGCATGCACGCCAGCCGCACGCCGGTGCGTCAGGCGCTGTATCGCTTGGAACGGGAAGGGTATCTCGAGGTGTATTTTCGCAGCGGCTGGCAGGTGAAACCGTTCGATTTCGCCTACTTCGAAGAGCTCTACGACGTGCGCATCGTATTGGAACTGGCGGCTGTCGGCCGGTTATGTGCGATGGACGAACCGAACCCGATGCTGCAAGCGTTGCAGGCGACCTGGCAGGTGCAGGAGGGCGAGCGCCTGGAGGACGCCCAGGCCGTATCGGCGCTGGATGAGCGTTTTCATTGCGCGTTGGTGGAAGCCACCGGCAACCGTGAAATGGCGCGCATGCACTACGCCATCACCGAGCAAATCCGCATCATCCGGCGGCTCGACTTTACCCAGGCGCCCCGCATTGCGGCGACGTACGAAGAGCATGGGCAACTGCTCTCGGCCATCGTGCAACGCCAGGCTGACCAGGCGCAGCACCTGCTGCAGCGGCATATCGAACTGAGCAAGCAGGCGGTGCGCGAGATCACGTTGCACCGGTTGCATACGGCCCGGCAGGTGGGGGGGCAGATTTCCTGATGCCCTGAGCTTCTGTGGTGAGCGGGCTTATTGTGGTGAGCGGGCTTGCTGTGGTGAGCGGGCTTGCCCCGCGCTGGGCTGCGCAGCAGCCCCAATCAGGCTCCCTGTGTTCTGTCGGGTAAACCGCAGCGCCTGGTTTTGGGTCTGCTTCGCAGCCCAACGCGGGGCAAGCCCGCTCGCCACAGGTTAGGAGTAGTCCTCAGATCACGTGGGGCGTGGAGGTGCAATCTCGAATGCGTTATTGGTTGAGCCTGCGCAAGCTTATTGTGGTGAGCGGGCTTGCTGTGGTGAGCGGGCTTGCCCCGCGCTGGGCTGCGCAGCAGCCCCAATCAGCCTCCCTGTGTTCTGTCAGGTAAACCGCAGCGCCTGGTTTTGGGTCTGCTTCGCAGCCCAACGCGGGGCAAGCCCGCTCACCACAGGTTACGAGTAGTCCTCAGATCACGTGGGGTGTGGAGGTGCACTCTCGAATGCGTTATTGGGTGAGCTTGCGCACGCTTATTGTGGTGAGCGGGCTTGCTGTGGTGAGCGGGCTTGCCCCGCGCTGGGCTGCGCAGCAGCCCCAATCAGCCTCCCTGTGTTCTGTCAGGTAAACCGCAGCGCCTGGTTTTGGGTCTGCTTCGCAGCCCAACGCGGGGCAAGCCCGCTCACCACAGGTTACTGGGCCTGGCGTGAAAGCCTTTGCAGCTTTGCGATGACCGCCTCGGTTGCCCGCTGCATCGGCGCCCGCAACTCACTGTCGATCAAGCCCTCCAGCGCCAGTGCGGCTTTCACCGGCGCCGGGTTGGGCTCCATGAACAGTGTGTTGATCAACGGCACCAAGCCAAGGAACGTCGCCCGCGCCTCAGCCAACTGGTTGTCCCGTACCTGTTGCCACAGCGCCACAAACTGTTCGGTGCACACATGGGCCGACGCGGCAATCGCACCGCTGGCACCCAGGCACAGCGCATTGAAGATCTGCAGGTCCTCGCCACACAACACATCGGCCTCACCGCTGGCCAACACCGCCAGGGTATTGCCCAGGTTGCCGCCGCAGTCCTTGATCGCCACGATCTGCGGGTGCGCGACGATGTTCAGCAAGGTCGCCTGCTCGAAGGTCACGCCGGTACGGTAGGGAATGTCGTAGAGAATGATCGGCACGCTGGACGCATCGGCCACCGTGCGAAAGAACGCTTCTAGGCCGGCCTGGGAAGGGCGGATGTAACTCGGCGCCGGCACCAGCAAACCCGCCAGCGGGCGCTTGAGGATCTCGGCCTGGAATTGCAGCAGCTCAATCTGGTTGTTGCCCGCCAGGCCCATCACCACGCGGTGGGCGGGCACCTGTTGCAATACCGCATCCAGCACGGTCAGTTGTTCCTGGCGGCTGAGCGATGCAGCTTCGCCCGTGGTGGTGCACACCATGATCCCGGCCACGTGCTTGCCCAGCAGGTGGCTGACCAGGCGGTGCAGGCCGACAAAGTCGATGGCGCCATCCTGGAACGGCGTGACCACGGGAACCCAGATACCTTGAAACGATGACATGCACTTTCTCCTGATGATTGACCGCTTGAGTCACCGTCAGAAGGGCATGGGGAATTGTGCAAGGGGGAGGGAGTCCGCGCTCAATGTCCTGTCAGCTCATCTGACGGGACAGCGCGCCCCGGTCACATGAGCGACTGTTTCTTCGATTTGAGGGCGTGCGCAACGCAACCTTGCGCCTTGGCAATCAAGCCAATGACGGAAAGGTTAACCACTGAGGTTGCGGACATAAGCTGACACACCCATGAAGACTGGGGCTATCTTCATGGAATATTACGAGGTGTGTCAACTTCCTCCGTAGCTTGAATGCGCCGGTGCAGGTGGATCAGCCTTTTATCGCTGCTTCAATCGCCGCAATGTCGATTTTGGTCATGGTCATCATCGCGTCGAAAGCACGTTTGGCTATTGTCGAGTCAGGGTTGGCCACCGCATCGGTCAACACCCGAGGCGTGATCTGCCACGACAATCCCCATTTATCCTTGCACCAACCGCAGGCGCTGGCCTGGCCGCCGTTGTCGATAATGGCGTTCCAGTAGCGATCGGTTTCGGCCTGGTCATCGGTGGCGACCTGGAAGGAAAACGCTTCGCTGTGGGGGAATATCGGGCCGCCATTGAGGCCAATGCACGGGATGCCCATCACGGTGAATTCCACCGTGAGCACATCGCCCTGTTTGCCGGACGGGTAGTCACCGGGGGCCAGGTGCACGGCGTCGAGCGTACTGTCGGGGAAGGTGCTGGCGTAGAAGCGCGCAGCCTCCTCGGCGGTGTCGTTGTACCAGAGGCAGAGGGTGTTCTTGCGTTTCATGATCGGTCTCCACGGACAATGGGTCCATGGAGTTTAGACGGCCAACTGCCGTTCGATCGCCGCCTTGTCGATCACCGACCAGACCTGGGCGATTTTGCCGTCGACGAACGTGTAGAAAACGTTCTCCGAGAACGCCACCTGGCGACCATTGATCGCCAGCCCGAAAAACTCGCCCCGGGGCGTGACATTGAAGTTCAGCCGGCAGGCGACGGTGGGCGGGTCGGCGATCAGCAACTGGATGTGGAACACCAGGTCGGGGATCTCGCGGAGGTCGCGCTCCAGCATGGCGCGGTAGCCCTCCAGGCCGACCACCTTGGCGTTATAGGCCACGTCAGGATGGACGAAGTCGCCCAGGCGGTTCCAATCCTGCCGGTTCAGGCAGTCGATGTAGCCGAGGTAAAGGTCGGCAAGTTGGTTGCGGGTCATGTTTTTTTCCTCAAGCCCTGCGTGCGGTCAACAACACCGTCGCCGCCGCTGACAACAACCCCGCACAGCAGCGGTTGAATATCCGCTTGCCACGCGGCTCGGCAAACCAGCGGCGCATGTGCAGGCCCATATAGGCGTAGAGGCTGATGGCGATCCATTCCAACACCAGGAACAGCGCGCCCAGCACGGCGAATTGCGGGGTGATGGGTTGGCCGGGGACCACGAATTGCGGGAGGAACGCGGTGAAGATCAGGATCGCCTTGGGGTTGCCCGCCGCCACCAGGAACTCCTGTCGCGCCAGTGCCCACAAACCCACCTTCGCGCCTGCCGATTGCGCCTCAGCCTGCGGATCAGCCCGCCACAGCTGAAATGCCAGATAAAACAGATACGCCGCGCCCACAATCTTGATCGCGTAGAACAACAACTCCGACGTCTGCAGCACCACCGCCAACCCCGCAGAGGCGAGGGCGATCATGCCGGCAAAGGCCAGCAGGCGGCCGATACCGGCGATGCAGGAGGTGCGGTAGCCATAGCGGGTGGAGTTGCTCACGGACAACAAGTTATTGGGGCCGGGCGCCATGTTCAGGGCGAAGCAGGCGGGGAGGAACAGGGCGAGGGTGGCGAGGTCCATGGCGGCTCCGGTTTTGGACGGACGGGGAGCGTCGAGGATAAGGGGAGTGGAGATGGTTGGACAATGTGCGGCTTGATTCCCATGTCCGGCGTGCAGTCGCCGCCTCATGCACAGGCGGCCCTGTGACTGCTCCGGCTAAGCCACCTGATTCGCAAACCTGCCCACCGCGTCGACCACCCGCTTGGCGCCATCCTGAATTTCCACAATGACCTGGCCTGCCTGCGTGGCGAGTTCAAGACCTTGCTCTGCCTGGGATTTGCTGTTGGCCATTTCGGCGACGGTCTCATCCACCAGTTTCTGGTTCTGCAGCACCACCGAGGCGATTTCTTCCGTCGCCGTGCTGGTGCGCCCGGCCAGTTGTCGCACTTCATCAGCCACCACCGCAAAGCCGCGACCTTGCTCGCCTGCACGGGCGGCTTCAATCGCGGCATTCAATGCCAGCAGGTTGGTTTGCTGGGCAATGCTGCTGATGGTCTGAATGATCGAACTGATCAGCAGTGACTGTTTTCCGAGGGCTTCGACTCCACCGGCAGCCGCCTGCATATCAGCGGCGATTTTATGCATGGTATGCATCGTGTCGTTGACCACGACGGCTCCACGCTCGGCACTGACATCGGTCTGCCGGGAAATTTCAAATGCGGTTTGCGCCGCGCCACTGACTTCCTGTTCCCGGGCAACCTGGTCGGAGACCACCGTGGCGAACTTGACCACCTTGCACAGTGCGCCTTCAGTGTCATACACCGGGTTGTAGGTTGCTTCCAGCCACACGGTCTGGCCGCGGCTGTCAACGCGTTCAAATCGGCCGGCTACAAACTCGCCCCTGTTCAGGGTTGCCCAGAAATCCTTGTAGTGCTGCGACGAGGTTTCCTCCGGCTTGCAGAAAATCCGGTGGTGGCTGCCTTTGGCTTGTTCCAGGCTGTAGCCCATGGCGTGCAGGAACTGTTCATTGGCGGTGATGACATGCCCGGAGAGGTCGAACTCGATCACCGCCGTCGAGCGCAGCAATGCCTGGATGAAAGAAGTGTTTTCCGATGCTTTTTCTACCCGGGCGGTAATGTTCGTTGCATAGCAGGTGACATGACTCAGCTGGCCGCTCGCATCCGTGATCGGCTGCCAATGTGCATGCAGCCATATCAATGAGCCGTCGGCATGCAGGTAGCGGTAATCGTCGGTAATGGACTTGCCTGCGGCGACCGCCGCTCGGAAATTATGAAAGCAGGGCAGCTTGGAGACGTACTGCGGGACGATCTCGGCCATGGCACGGCCTCGAAGTTGCTCCGGGGTGCAGCCCAACGACTTGGCAAAGTTGTCGTTGCATGCGGTGATCTTGAATGTCGAGTCGATGCTCAACGTCAGCATTTCACGGTTCAGGCCATCGCGCAGTTGGCGCAGTTCCAACAGCTCGGCTGCCTGGGCGTGAAGCTGGTTCTTGGCTTTTGTATTGAACATGGGAAACCGCCTCCTTGGGTTATATCCAGCCTATCGGCACGTCATTCTGCAAATTTAGGCCGTTCGACGGGTAAAGCTTCATCAGCCAGCCGGATCCCCGCTAACGTGTTGCGGTCCGCCGCATGTACCGCGCTGGCGGCGAGCCCAGTGTCTTGCGAAACATGCTGATGAACGAACTGACCGACTCGTACCCGAGGGCTTCGGCGGTGCGTTGCACGGATTCGCCCTCGGCCAGGCTCTGCAAGGCCACGATGATTTGCCATTGCTTGCGCCATTGGCCAAAGGTTAGCCCAGTTTCGCTTTTAACCAAGCGCGCCAGGGAGCGCTCGCTCATGGCGACCTGGCGTGCCCATTGGGCCATGGTGCAGCGATTTGACGGGTCCTGGGCCAACCCCCGTGCGATGAAACGCAGCTGCGTTGTGGCCGGAAGCGGCAGGTACAGCTGTTCCGAGGGGGCCAGTTCCAACTGTTCGAGGAGCACGCTCGCCACGCGTGCATTGGCAGACGCCGGCGGATAGTCCTGGGCTTGGGCGCTCAAGTGCAGGATCAATTCCAGGACCAGCGGTGACAGCACCAGCGTGCAGCATGTGTGCGGTAATGCTGCGGCACCGGGCTCTACGAACAGATAGCCGATCTTGCCGTTGGCGGTCACCCTGTTGCTGTGGGCAATACCGCCCGGAATCCATACGCCGAACCCCGATGGCACCATCCACACGCCATCCTCTACGGTGCACACGATGCCGCCGTGATACGCCACCACCAGTTGGCCTTTGCGGTGCGTATGGACGGGGAATTCGGTGTCGTTTCGCTGGCTTCCCAGCATCAACGCCACTGCGGGTTGGTCGAAACTGTCCAGTTCGAATTGATCCACCCCGTAGAGATGTGTCTCGTCCACGTCGCGCACCTCGATTGTCTGAATTTGATTATATCTTGGCAGCATACTCAATATCGGCACGGCCTTGCAGTCCCTACCATCGTCAGCAAGGCCATTGCCGACTGCGAGATTCAACGATGCTGAGCGAAATCACGATTGCCCACCTCTACCTGCCGCCTTTCTTGCTCTACCTGGGCGTTACCGCCGTGGTTTACGCACTGCTGGAGCGGATCGTGCGGCCCTGGCTGGACTGGGCCTGGCACCCGAGCATGGCGCGTTTCTGCATGTCGTTGATCGTTCTCTCGATCCTCGTGCTGAAGTTTTGAGGCGCGGGCGATGACGATCAAACACCTGCTCAAGACCCTCGTCACCCTGATGCTCGGCTTGACCGCGCTGCTGTTGTGTACGCAGTTGTGGCGCGCCTATGAGCTGGCCCCCTGGACACGGGACGGGCGGGTCAGCGCGCAAGTCATCCGCATTGCCCCCGAAGTGTCCGGCCAGGTTGAACAACTGCTGGTCGAGGACAACCAGTGGGTCGCCAAGGGCGCGTTGTTGTATCAGATCGACCGCAGCGCCTATCTGCTGGCCCGGCAACAGCGAACGGCCGAGCTTGCCGAGGCGCGCAGCGTGTTCGAACAGCGCCGCTCACAGCTCAGCCGTCGCCAGCAACTCGGCGATGCCATTGCGCGGGAGGAGACCGACAATGCGGCCCGGGACCTGGCGGTGGCCAGGGCGCGGGTGGACGCGGCCCAGAGCCAGTTGGCCCACGCGCAGCTGGATCTGCAGCGCACGACGGTTCGTTCACCGGTCGACGGGTATGTGACCCAGCTGCGGCTGCAGCCGGGTGACTACGCGGCGGCGGGCGATACCAATATCTATGTGGTCGACAGCCATAGCTTCTGGGTCACCGGTTACTTCGAGGAGACCAAGCTGCCCGGTGTTCGCGTGGGGGCCGCAGCGTCCATCAAGCTCATGGGCTTTGCGCCGCTGCTTGAAGGGCATGTGGCGAGTCTCGGCAGAGGCATTGCCGACGGCAACGAGCTGCGCAGTAACAGTGGCTTGCCCCAGGTGGCTCCTACGTTCAGCTGGATACGCCTGGCCCAGCGTGTGCCGGTTCGGATTGAGCTGGACAAGGTGCCACCGGGCGTGGAGCTGGCGGCGGGGATGACTGCGAGTATCGAGGTCGCCGAGGCGGGGGCCGCCCCCCATTGGCGGCTTACCCAGTGGCTGCAGGATTTCATGTGATGGTCGGCGCACTGCGAATGCTCGGGGCATGGCCGCCCGAGACCTCGGGGTATGTGCTGCGCAGTCTTGCGGCGGCCACATTGGCCCTGTGGCTGGGCTTCCAATTGCACCTGGAGGCGCCGTTCTCGGCGGCTTCGACCGTGTTGCTGCTGATCCATCCGCTGCAGGGCGCGGTGGTCGGCAAGGGCTTCAATCGCGTACTGGGAACCCTGGTGGGGTTGCTCGCCGCCCTGGTCCTGACCGGCCTGTTCGCGCAAAAAATGCTGCTGTTCATCCTCGGGATCGGGGTGTGGCTCGGCCTTTGTGTCGGTGCCATGACCGTGCTTCGGCACTACCAGGCCACGGCGGCAGTGGTCGCAGGCTATACGGTTTGCCTTGCCCTGGGCCCGGCCATTGTCGCCCCGCAGCAAGGTTTCGAGCATATAGTGGCGCGGGGCACGGCCGTGGTCCTCGGGGTGTTGAGCCTGAGTCTGGTGGCGACGCTGTTCAGCCGCAAGACCGTCGAGTCCAAACTGAACAAGGCGCTTGAGGACATCGCCGCCCGTACCTTGGGATTGCTGGCCTTGCGAATGGAGGGGGAGCAGGGCGCGCAACTGGCTAGTGTGCAGGGCCAGCTCGCCATCGATGTGGGTAAGGTGGACGAGCTTCTCGGGATCGGCCGAGGTGAGTCCCGCCTGATCCGTTCCAGGCTTGCGACCCTGCAGGCAGGGCTTGCGTATGTGCATGGGGTGATCCTGGACGAGTCACCGCTCAACCGTGGTGGCTTGCCTTCCCTCGTTAGGATGGGCGCGCAGCTGCAACAGCTGGCCGAAGCAAAGCCGGGTTTTTCCGCGGCAGCCGAGCATGTCCGGGAGATGCAGCACTGCCTCGCCCAGGCGCATGAAAACTGTCAAAGCCAGCAGTGCTTGAGTGAACAATTGGCAGACCTGTCCAGCGCCTTGCTGAGCTTTGCCTGCCTTGAACGCGCGCCCCGGACGCCGGCCCGCGCCGTGGGGTTCCACCGCCATTACGGCGACGCGCTGCGCAACGGTCTACGCGCCCTGGTGGCCACGCTTGCAACCGCTGCGGTCTGGTACCTGACCGCCTGGGACCAGGGGCCAACCTTGCTGGCAGTGTTGGGCCCGTGTTGCACCTTGCTGGCCACCAGCCCGGCGCCCGCTCAAGGCATCGGCCGCTTCTTCGAGGGGACGCTCTACGGCATCGTAACGGCAGCGGCGTGCAAGTTCCTGGTGTTGCCGCACATCAGCGGGTTCGCGTTGCTCAGCATCGTGCTGATCGCCTTCTGGACCGTCGGCATTCATGCCACCACCCGGCCGCGCCACGCCTTGCAGGGCATTGCCTACCTGATCGCGTTCAACACCCTCGTCGGCACCGGCGGCACGGCCCAGTACGACTTCACGGACTTCGCCAATCAAGCGCTCGCCTGGCTGGCAGCGCTTGCCATCTGCCTGCTGGCCTTCCAGCTACTGCCGGGGAAATCCGCCCGCCATGTACACGTCCTCACCCAGGCGCTGCACAGGGACACCCGGCGCTTACTCCGGCACGGGCGCCGCATGGACCTGCTCAAGTGGCAGGCCCGGCAACAGCACCGATTGGTCGCCTTGCAGGCACTCTTGGGCGCTGGTCACCAACCGGCGGGCGGCGCCGGCTCTGTGTCCCTTCAATTGAGTCGCCGGCTGCTGACTTTACAACGCCAGACACGGGAGCTGGAACCTGACTCGGCGATCGCCACGTGCGCGCAAAGGGGCGAACAGCGTATTTCACGGTATGCCTCCACTCCCGCGATCAGCGCGGCTCAGGCACGTCGGACGTCGAGATCATTGACCCGGCTGGGGGCTCACGCTCTGGCGGCTGGCTACCAGGAGTTAGCCGGGCTGCTCGACACCTATTCAAGCATTACCAACGCGGATATCCGCATCCATTCCAGTTCAAACAACCAAGGTGAGATGAAATGAAGCAACTCCTTATCTGGACGCTTTTCGGCATGATCGCGTCGACGCCATGGGCCGTGCAGGCATCGGACGGGGCTGAGGCGCTGGTGCGCTGGCAGCAGCAATTCAAGCAGGAGCAAAAACAGCGGGCTGAACGCCCGAGGGGGGATCAGGGCTCCAGGTCCAAGGCCGCAATGACCGGGAAAGGGAAAACCTGATCGGATAGCGGCCGGGGCAGGGACATTCCTCGGGCGAGGGCTTGATTGAACAGGTTTTGCAGAAGCCCCTCACCCCGCCGCAGAGTCAGAAGCTCTCAAGACGCACGTGGATTCCCGCTCGTCCAGCCAGCTCGATAACGTCTTCCAGTCGATCCGCGTCAACAATGAAACCGTCGTAATTTTCACCTCCGGAGTCCAGGTGAAGAAACCGTTTACCGAACCGGGCGAGCCACTGATCAAAGTTATCGAGAACCTGTGGCATGGAGGTAGCGTCTTCCCGTACATAGGCGTAGGGCGCCTTCAAGCCACTGGCGCTGACCAGAAAGGGCGCTTGATACTCAAACACGTCATAGCCCTTCCAATCCACGCTGAGGAGTACAAGGTGTTCAAGTTTTTGCCCCTTGGCGTCATTCAGGAAACCTTCGGTGAGGGCACTGCAGGGGTCATCTCCCATCGCGTATCTGCGCATAACGCGGCGGACAAGTCTGGCGCCTTCTTTTTCCGCAGTGGTCGCCACCAGCGCCTGGGCAAAGGCTTCGAGGGCTTTTTTCTGGGTGGGGTCGCTGCGCTCGGGCCGTAGCTCTTTCATGATCGCTGAAGCGCTGAGGTTGGTTTCCTAGGGAGGAGGCATGGTAAAGCGCCCACCAAACAACCGATCCAAAATGCCCATGTCTGTCCCTGTATGAGTGTGAGGAAAACCATTGAGTCAAGCACAACTGCCGTTCAACAACTGTCCCGGGACGATCAAGGCAAGGACGCTGGGGTCACGGTGTACCAGCCCGACGGCGTTTTGGCACACACCTGGGGTTTCAGCGGCGTTTCTACGGTGGTGTCGGCCTGGGTGGAGAGTTGGCGAACGGCAATCACGCAGCCGGCCTTGAACGTGCTGATTTTCATCATTTGAAGTTCCATTTCATAGTCTTTACCGGGCTCGGGGATGAGCGTGACAGGCGCGGGAAAGCAGGAGAGTTGCGATCCCCCCATGGCGAACCCTGCAATAAACGGTTTACCGGCCGGGATGACATGTTCGTCAAACACCTTGGGCGATTGATTGATGGCTTTGCTCGCCTTGCTGGCAGGCATGCCAATCACGCTGTTCTGGCGGTCTGTCGCCCGGAAAGGGTAGAGTCCCGCCGAGTCGACATGGGCTGTTTGCCATCCGGCTTCTTCAGGGGTTTTGGTCAGCAGGGACTCGTTGTAGAACATCTCGCAGGTCTGGCCACTGATAAAGCCTGCGTGGGTGGTGTCACCGGTGATCAGGCGGACACGCGCCGTATTGGCCGGGTCATATCGACTGATTTGTGCTTCGTTGCGAACGTCGGTCTTGGTGGTGGCGCAGCCGATCAGCGTCAAGCTGACGGCCAGGGGAAACAGTAAACGCATGGGTAACCTTCATATCCTGTGAGGGTTGGGGGCCGCAACCATACTATGGCGGGGATATGTTCGCCCACTTGCGATACACGGGGGAAGGGACAGGGAGGGGACGTTCATGGCGGCTGTACATTGACGTAACATAGCCGCATAACACTCAGCCTCGGATGTTATCGGGAATGAAAACTGGCCCACTGGACGGGATGAAAATTGCCTATCACATCACCAGCTCACACGTTGCGTGCACTGTCGGAGCTCGATTACTACCACATTAGGTCGGTTCAGCTCCCCGTTGAAATCACCATGCTTGACGCGTGGAACATCACAACGGCTGAGCCGGGGCTGGCCATGCGGCTGGCTTTCCGAATAAGGGACGCAATTTCTTCGTTATTCGGTGTGAGGCGAATCGGCGGGTTCTCGGGCGTTGCGCGAAAAACGGTACACGCAGGTGAACACCTGGATTTCTTTCTGGTGGAGCACAGCGCCTCCAATATCCTGGTTCTTACCGAGCGTGACAGGCATCTGGATGTCATGATCTGCCTTTCGATAACAGATCGTGTGCTCACCATCACATCATCGGTCGTCACGCATAACCTCTATGGACGCATCTACATGTTACCGGTAGGGCTCGCCCATAAAGTGATCGTCAGTAGTCATCTGCGCCGACTGAAGAGAAGCCTTGAAGGGCAGTAGAGGTTGGTTGTTCCGGCTGCATTTCATCGATCAGCGAACCCGTACACGACTCCATCAGCACCCATCCTGTCGCCCACTGACAGGCGCATGCACGGCCAGCAACTCAGTCACCCATTCGATAAACACACGCAGCTTGAGGCTGATATGCCGGTTCGGCGGAAAGGCCACGTAAAGCGGCATCGGATCAAGGTGCCAGTCCTTGAACAAGGGCACTAATTCGCCCCGGTCCTCGAAGGCTTTCGACATGTAGGTGGGCAGCCACAGCACGCCAAGGCCCGCCAGGCCGGCAGCAAGGTAGGCATTGCCATCATCGACCGCCAGGGCGTAGCGGCCCTTGATCTGGAGACTTTCCTGGTGCTTGCCCATGGCATAGGGCAAGGGCTTGCCGGTGCGGGCCCACAGGAAGCCGACGATACGATGGTTGGCGTCTTCCAGTTCCCGTGGGTGGGCGGGCGTACCTACGCGTGCCAGGTAGCTCGGCGCGGCAAACACGCCGAGCGCCAGGTCGCCTACACGTCGGGCCATCAGGGATTGGTCGGTGAGTTCACCGCCACGCACCACGCAATCGACGTTCTCATCGATCATGTCGACGATACGGTCGCTGACGCCCATGTCGATCTGGATGTCCGGGTAGCGGGCGTAAAACCCAGGCAACGCGGGGACGAGGATCATGCTGGCCAGTGGGCTCGGCACATCCACGCGCAGGCGGCCCCTGGGCAGGGTTGCCGCGCCGGACAGGCTGGTCTCGGCGTCGTCCATATCGGCCAGCAGCTGCAGCACGCGTTCGTAGTACACGGCGCCGTCGGCCGTGACGTTGACTTTGCGCGTGGTGCGGTTAAGCAATTTAACCCGCAGGCGTGCCTCCAACTGCTGCACCAGTTGCGTCACGGTGGTCTTGCTCATGTGCAGGGTCTCGGCGGCCTTGGTGAAGCTGCCGGCTTCCACCACGCGAGCAAATGCCTGCATTGCATCAAAACGGTCCATTAAGGCCTCGGCGATCGATTGTTTGGGTTTCACAAACAGTGCTGGCCAAGGTTGCTGGTTTATCGCCCTGGCACAAGCCCCTAGAGTCTGCCCATCGTTAATTGCGGGTCAATCTCGACCCTTTGATGGAGGCTTCCATGACGCAGCGTAATGTGGTTTTTCCGCCTGGACGCCAGGCGCTGTATGAGCGCAATCGCTATTCACCGGCCATTAAGTCCAATGGCTTTTTATTCGTGTCGGGGCAGGTCGGCAGCCATGCAGACGGCTCGCCCGAGCCCGATCTGGAGGATCAGGTCCGTCTGGCGTTCAACAACCTGAATGCGATCCTGGGGTCTGCCGGCTGCACCTTTGACGATGTGATCGATGTGACGGTGTTTATCGTCGATCCCGAATCCAGGTTCGAGACGATCTGGAAGGTGGTGCCGGAGTTCTGGGGCGAAGCGCCGCACCCGACGCTGACTGGCGTGGGGGTTACCTGGCTGTATGGGTACCAGTTCGAGATCAAGGTGATTGCCAGGCTTCCTGTGTGAATCCGTGCTGGCACATCCACCTCAGCAAGCACGGCTAGGCGCAGGCTGTCGGTATAGTTGATCCTATCGTCCAACGCCTATCCCGGAGCTTGCAACCCGTGTCTGACTTGCCAGGCAACGCCGCCTACACACAGCGTTTCGACGCCGTACTCGCCTATATCGACGCGAATCTTGAAGGTGACTTGTCGGTGAAGACGCTGAGCGGGGTGGCGCATTTTTCGGTGTTTCACTTCCATCGGCAATTCACCGCGTTCGTGGGCATGCCGGTTGCGCGCTATGTGCAACTGATGCGCCTGCGCCGCGCGGCACATGACTTGTCTTCCCGCGCTGATTATTCGGTGCTGGAGGCGGCGCTGGGGGCCGGCTTCGAAAGTCCTGAAGCCTTTGCCAGGGCGTTCAGGCGAGCGTTCGGCATGGCGCCGAGCGCATTCCGGAAACGACCGGATTGGCAGCTCTGGCGCGCGGTATTCAGCGTCCCTTACTTTTCCAGGAGCATCATCATGCAGGTACGAATTGTGGAGTTTCCTGCGGTCAAGGTGGCCGCATTCGAGCACCGCGGCGCCCCAGGGCGCGTGAATGAAAGCGTGCAGACATTCATTGCGTGGCGCATGCACAGCGGGCAGTCGCCGGTGGCTTCAAGTCGCAGCTTCGGTATTCCCTTCGACAATCCTGATACGACCCCGGCCGATGAGTTCCGGTTTGCCATTTGCGGCGAGATTCACCAGGCGCTGGCCGCGAATGAGTTCGGCGTCACTGAACGCGTCATCCCCGGCGGGCGCTGTGTGGTGGTGCGTCACGTGGGTTCGCCGGATCACATCGCAGAGTCGATCTATCCGATCTACCGCGACTGGCTGCCTGGCAGCGGCGAGGAGCTTCGGGACCAGCCGTTGTTTTTCGAATACCTGAGCATTTTCCCCGAGACACCGCAGGATCAATGGCAGACCGATATTTATGTGCCGTTGCAGTAGCGGCGCTCGCCAGCCTGTGGGAGCGCGACTGCGCTTCCACGCCCGGTGTTGCGGCCAGCTACGGCTGAGCGGTCCACACCGCCAGCTCATAACCATCCGGGTCAATGAAGTGAAACCTGCTGCCACCGGGGAACGAAAAGGTCTCGCGGCTGATCACGGCGCCGACGGATTTGAGCCGCTGCTGCGTGGCTTCAAGATCATCCGCGTACAGGATCACCAGCGGGCCACCCGGTCGTACGGGCTCTGCGGTAGTGAACCCGCCGGTCAGCCTGCCATCGCTGAACTCGGTGTAGGTGGGGCCGTAGTCGACGAATGCCCAGCCGAACACTGCGCCGTAGAAGGCTTTGCTGCGGGCGATATCGCCCACGTTGAACTCGATATTGTCGATCTGTCGGTCTGGACCGCGAACGCTCATGGTTGCCTCCTTGGCGGATGGTTGAGGGGCGAGTGTAGCGGTTTACACCCGGGACTGGGTTACCATGCCGGCGCGAAATTTCCGCCGAACCCTCTGGCCACTTATGTCCTCCAACGCGCTGTACACCGACCTGTCCATCTACTACGACCTGATGTGCGCCGACATCGACTACCGCGCGCAGAGCCACAGCGTGCGCCGGCTGCACCAGTTGTTCGGCAATGACGGGCGCCGCCATCTGGACCTTGCCTGTGGCACCGGGCCCCATGTGCGCCACTTCCTCGACTTCGGCTACCGCAGCACCGGCCTGGACATCAGCCAACCGATGCTGGACCTCGCCCAACTGCGTTGCCCCGAGGCAGGGTTCAGCCGCCAGGACATGGCCGGTTTCCAGGTGGACGAACCGCAAGACCTGATCACCTGCTTCCTGTACTCGACTCACTACAACCCCGGGCTGGCCCAACTGCGTGCCTGCCTCGCCAGCGTGCACGGCGCACTCGCCGACAACGGCGTGTTCTGCTTCAACGCGGTGGACAAACTGCATATCGACAACCGCTTGCTGGTACGCCATAGCGTGGAGTTTGAAGGCAGTCATTTCACCTTCGGTTCCGGCTGGCATTACCGCGGAGAAGGGGAGCAGCAGGCACTGCGCCTGAGTATCGAAAAGACCACGGCGGGGGTGACCCAGGCCTGGCAGGATGAGCACACCATGGTGGCGCTGAGTTTCACGGAGTTGCAGGGGCTGTTACAGCCGTATTTTGAGGTGCAGGTGTTCGAGCATGACTATGAGCGGATCACGCCCTGGGCGGGCGTGACCGGCAATGCGTTGTTTGTGTGTGTGAAGCGGTAATGAACTGCCAGGCGGCCCTGATGCTGACGCGCTGGATCGCAATGATGCCAGCGCGGGTTCAGTTGATTTGATTTAACTTGCTGGCGCTTCTTCTGCGGCTGAAACCTGGGCACGCAAGCGTTGACCGATGATCGCCACATCAGGCCAGGGCCATCACGCAATCATCAACTGCCCTTTGATCAGGTTTTCTTGCCCGCTTCCTCCAGAGCCTTTTCAGCGTTGAACCCGTCGAAGTTCTCGAACACGCCCATAAAGCCCGGCACGGTCACTTCTCGCGCCCAGTCGCGCTGCAGTTCGCAATACATCTGCACGCGACTGATGAGCTTCGCGCCCGCCTGCTCCATTCTGTGTAGCGCCGCCTCGTGTGCGGCGAGCGATGTGCCGCCAACCGCGTCGACCGGCACATACACTTCATAGCCTTCCTGGATAGCGTCGAGCACCGGGAATGTCAGGCAGGCCTCGGTCCAGAGCGCCGTCATGATGAGTTTCCTACGCCCAAGCGCCTTGACCGCCTGTTTGAATTCCATGTCCTCCCAACTGTTAATCGAGGTGCGGTCATAGGTCGGCAGGTGGCCGAGTACCTCTTGCAGTTCCTGGATCGGCGGTTTGTTGCGACCGGTCGCTACATTGACGGTCGAATGGATGATCGGAAGGTTGTAGTTGACCGCCGCCCTGGCGACGCTGGTGATGTTGAAGACGAGTTCGTCACGCGGCATCGAGCGGATCGAGGAAACCTGAACAGGCTGATAATCGATGATGATCAACGCTGAGTTTTCCGGGGTCAGTAGTGGGTCGGTATGGGGGTTGCGCAGAGTCTCGCTTGCCATGGGCAAATCCTTTTTATGGGTGCACGTTGGTAAAAAGGCCTGAGCCCGTGCGGGTAATGGATTCCAGGACACGGGTAGAGGATGCTGTGCCTGGAAAATCCATTGTGCTGTTCCCATGTTCGACACAGTAGTAGCATCCTGCGATGTGCTGTGTCGCATGACGGGGAACGCAAGCATGGATATCGAAGAACTACAGACCTTCGTGGAGGTGGCTGATGCCGGGGGCATTTCGCAGGCAGCAGTGCGTCTTGGCGTATCGAAGTCGATCGTCAGTCGTCGCCTGGCTCGGCTTGAAAGCGAACTCGGCGTGCAACTGCTGGCACGCTCCACTCGCGGCGCGGCACTCACTGAGTCCGGCGCGACATTCAGGGACTACGCCGCCAGAGTCTGCACCGAGATCGACATCGCCAAGGAAACGATCCTGCCTGCCGGCGCTCTTCGCGGCCGCCTGCGCGTGGCCGTCCCGCTGTCGTTTGGCCCGACTCATTTCGCACCGGTGCTGGCGGAAATGGCACGCCGTCACCCTCAGTTGCATATGCAGACTTGCTACAGCGATCGCTTCGTTGACCTCATCACCGAGGGCTACGATTGCGCCATTCGCGTGGGGTATCTGAAGGACTCCAACCTGATCGCAAGGCGCATTGGCCCGGTCTATACCAAGCTTGTCGCGAGCCCGGATTACATCAAGGCGCACGGTGCCCCCGCGACGCCGGACGACCTGGTCGACCATCAGGCGCTTCTGCAAGGCACTGAAGCCTGGCAGTTCATGGACGGCGACAAGATCATCACGGTTCGTCCGCAAGGACGCTTCAAGGCCGACAACGGCATCGCCCTTGTTGCCGCTGCGATTGCTGGCCTCGGCGTCGCTTACCTGCCTGACTGCCTCACCCATGAACACGTGGCATCCGGCGCACTGGTACCGATCATGACAAACCATCCACCACCACCGGCCGGGGCCTACATCCTCCGCCCGCCGGGTCCGCATCCCGCCCGTAAAATACGCGTGCTCACCGAACTGCTGATCGAGTTCTTCGGTGAATCTCCGCACCTGGCGGTGCAGCCGCTGTCACATCGGGAAGATGCGCCGCCGAATAGCTGAATCATGGTGGGCCGAGTAACCGGGCTGAAGGTTGGCACTGTTGGCTGAGCTGGCGTCGTGCGTGAATCAAGGTCCAGCGCTTTGTTTGTCCAAGCCAGGACAGGAGATGTGATGTGCTTCAACGCTCGCGACAGTCAAGGGGCCGGACTGCGTTTTTTGCAGACACAACAGCGCTGATCGTGTTTTTCACAATCACCGGCATCATCAATGAACGTTTCATTGCCGGCATGGCCTGGGATCAGGTCCTTCATGCGCGCCTTCTGGGCGCAGTGCTGATGGTGCCGGTCGCGAGACCTTACGGTCTATGGCGGGATTGGGTGATGACGCGCGCCAGTCAGGGTCGGGTTTCCAGGTTGCTATGGGACAGTCTCGCCCTCGTCAGTTTCCAGGTGCCCATCTATGCAGCGATCATAGCCTTCAGTGGTGCATCGGGAAGTGGGCTGGTGCGCGGCACGCTCGGTGCGGCGTTGATGATGCTGGTTCTGGGCCGGCCTTATGGGGCGTTTCTCAATGGGGTGCGCAAGGTGTTTGGATTGCCTCCGGGTGGAGACAAGCCAATGTCGCTGAACAGCTGAGCGACCGCTGCTGGGCGATTCTGTTGCGGTGGTCGAACGGACGTTCTTCGATATATCCGGGCATCGACATCCTCCAGCTAACCCATTTCCCTGGCGAAATGCTTGGTCAGTTCGAGCAGGGTCGTTCGCAATTCAGGTGGACGCACGGGCTTGGACAGGATGGAGATATTCATGTGGATCAATGTGCTGCGGATACGCTCGATTTCATGGCCGGTCATGATCATGGCCGGTACTTCCCAACCACGCTGTTCGCGAATTGCAGCGATACACTCGGAACCTGAAATCCTAGGGCCCAGGTCGAAGTCGGCAATGATGATGTCGCATTCCGTGGTCACGTTCAGTCCATCGCTATGACTTTCTACCTCGCATCCCCATTTTTCCAGCAAGGCCGAGGTCGCCATCAGTACGTTGGAATCGTCTTCCACCAGGCATACCCGCAGACCCTGCAGACGGCTTTGCGTGGGCGCTGGCCGTTGCGTCTCGATGCCTGGCGCGACGCTTTCCAGGCGTTGGATAGTGGCGCGGGTGCCTTGGCCGAGTCGGGAGTCCAACTGGATATCCAGATTGAGCAACTGGCTGATGCGCTTGACGATGGACAAGCCCAACCCCAGGCCCTCGACATCCTTGTCGCGTGCGTGGCGCACCCGGTAAAACTCCTTGAATACGTCCGGCAGATGTTCAGCGGCGATGCCGCGTCCCTTGTCGTAGATGACAATGGCCAAGCCCTTGCCTCTGGGACGCACACCGATCAAGACCGGTTGGCCGGACGCGTATTTGAGTGTATTTGACACCAGGTTCTGCACCATGGTGGTCAACAGCCCCGCATTGACATTCACCCAGTGCTCGCAAGGGCGCAGGCGCAGTTGAACCCCGGCCCAGCGCGCGGCCTCGGTGTTCTGTTTGACGACGTCCCGCAGCAGCGCGCCCAGGTTCACCGGTTCCGCTTGCGGCTCCAGCTTTCCGTTGTCGAGGGTGTAGATATCCAAAATCGAACGGAACAGCTGAGAGACGGTGTGCAGCGAGCGGTCGATGTTGTCCACCAGTCGCAGTTCTTCGCCGCCCAGATTCGCGTCACGCAGGCACGCGGTGAACAGGCCGATGGAGTGGATGGGCTGGCGCAGGTCGTGGCTGGCCTGGGCGAGAAAGCGTGATTTCTCCTGATTGGCGGCGATTGCCTCTTCCGATGCGATACGCGTGCGCTTGAGTAGAATGTGCGCATAGGCCGGCACGACGATGGTGGTCACGATCAGCATCAGGAACATGTAGGGCTGTGCGCGCCAGAACGGGGTAAGCATGAAGATCATGACCAGCATGCTCAGTGCGATGAGTGTCGCGGCGGTCAAGTAGCGCGAGCCAAAGCGCATGCCATTGCCCAATGTGACCCAGAGCAACGCGGCATAAACCGGCAACGCGCCTTCTCCACCCACGATCATGGCGAAAGCGATGCCGGTATAGTCATGGGCCATGGCGAACAATCGGCGCCAGAAAAAGTGCCCTGGCCAGCGCTTGATCGCCATGCGCAGGGGGACTGCCACGCTGATGAAAAACGCCATGTACCACATGATCGGTACATAGGTGGCGAAGTCACTTGAAGGAAGGAGGGCCACCACCAAGATGTACAGCGAAGCACAGGTGCTGACCGTCAACCGCAATGTGGCCTGGTCCAGTTCACTGTTCTTTTCCGTCATGTTCATTGCGATTCTCCAGGGTAAGAAGTCGCTTAAAAGTTGAAACCTGGCGTTACAGTTTGCGTTACGATGCGCCGGACCTGAGGTGAGATGGGCCTTGACATGACGCACAGAATCATAGTGGCAGATGACCATCCTCTGTTTCGCGAAGGTATGCTGAGAACCATAGAACGGCTTATGCCGACAGCGATGATAGAGCAGGCGGGCAATCTGGATGAAGTACTGGCGCTGGCGCGTACGGGCGCAGAAGTTGATTCGTTGATTCTGGACCTGCGCTTTCCCGGTATCACGTCGATGCAGGTCATAGGCCAACTGCGCAACGAGTTCAAGCGCACCTCGATCATTGTGGTGTCGATGGTCGATGACCTGGACATTATTTCCCAGGTCATCGCCCAAGGCGCTGATGGCTTTATCGGCAAAAACGTTGATCCGGCAGGCATTGCCGAAGCCATCCTGGCGATTCGGGAAGGGGAAGTCGTGGTGAAGTACAACCCCGAAAATCCCCTGCTGGACCCAAGCCTTGCCTCACTCACCGCCCGCCAACGGCAAGTGCTCGGCCTGGTTGCAGCGGGCAAGACCAATAAGGAAATAGCCAAGCAACTAGGGATCTCCCCGTTCACCGTACGCATCCATGTTTCCACTCTGCTTAAATCCCTGGGTGTGCCCACCCGCGCGGCGGCGGCGGCTCAATTCAGTAACTTTCCCGGTGCCAGTGGGTGGCCGGGCAAGCTCGATACGTGAATCAAGACGGTGCAATGAACATTAGAGCGTGGGTTGGGGGACGGGGGCGTTACCGGGGATCAACTTGGCGCCTTTAGGCCTTTTTGGACAGTCGCCAGATGAATACCAGCGGGTCACCACGCCCTTTTCAATCATGAACCGCTGTTCGCAACGGGCGTAATCAGGCACATAACCCCATTCCATCGAATGGCTGCCGTTTGTAAGCCATACGTAGTCGTAGCCGATGATTTTCGAGTTGCCATCACTGAGGCCATGGCTGTTTTTTGGCGCCCCCCATGACGTCACCAACTCATCTTCGGACGCACCTACCCATGAAGCAGTAATGTCCGATGTCGTTTGATAACGCTGGTTCGTGACCAGATTACTCAAGGGAGAACCCGCACACCCGGACAGCATCAGAATGGATAAGACGATGATCCATGATTTCATATTTCGACTCCATTCCCGCGGCTTCAATAATCCGGAATTACATCAACTGGCGAGCAATTTATTACATTAATTCAAGCCATTAATGTCCATCTGTCTATGCTAGACAAGTCCCTGTTGGTCGCCTATAGCACACTTGTACTATAGCGTCAGCTCACGCGCCCTCATAAGCTGTACACGCTCGAAAAAGTCTTAAAGGCTTTGAGCCAGAGCGCACACCGGAATGCACTTTAACTTCAGCGTTGAAGTGTTCCAGTGTGTTTGCCCACCTGTGAATCCAAAGGCTCGATTAGTTGCACTACGTTGTGTCAACTTCACCGTGCATCCGGTCGAAATGGAATGGTATTAATCACAACTCAAGGTAAGTCTATGTGCTTGAAATATGGAAAACTACTTAGAATCGGATTCACGCTGTGCATACTGACCGCAGGCCTGGGAGGCTGTGCTAACACTGGGGATTTGATGAGTTCCTTAAATCCTGGAGCACAAAAGTACGATGTTGCTTACCTGAAGAAAACCATCATCCCGGGAAAAACTACCAAGACTCAGGTGACGCAATTGTTCGGCGCTCCAGCCGAAGAGCAACTTGATTCAACGAGCAGAAGCAACGGGTCCAACTGGACCTATGATAAAAACCAGGAGGGTCTGGAAAAGTACATGACCCTGGCCCACAAATATGTCTCGACCGAGACAAGCCTGAAGATGTACGACGCCTCGTCGCAAGTGTCCAAGGCACAGGGTGTCGCCAATGATGTCGGCAGTGTGACGGGCACGAAAAAAGCTCAAAGCCAGACCCAGGGAACGAAGTTGATAATTTACTTCGTGGATGACGTGGTGGATTACTACAGGCTTTACTGAAACGTTCCGCTTCTGATACGACACGCCGTGTCGTTTGATGCCTTAACACGCCAACCTACGCCTTATTGTTCTCAAGGGGGCGGCATCCAGCGATGCATCCCCCATGGTCCATGAGGTTGAACGCGTGGAAAAGAACAGCGAACTCAATCAGGCCACGTTGCGCCTGACCGTCAGCGCCTGTGCGCTGCTGTACATCATCGTACTGAGCGGGCTGCGCCCCAGCGATACCGCAGCCTACACGCCCATCATCGTGTATATCTCGACCTTCATCGTGGTGTCGATATTCCTGCGCATGGCGATCAAGCGCTGGCCAGGACACTTTTTTTGGCGGCGCTTGCTCTCAATGCTCCATGACTACACCGGTATCGCTTTCGCCATGGTGCTGGGAGGCGAAGGTGCATTGCCTATTTATGCCGCGCTGCTCTGGGTGACCCTGGGTAATGGCATGCGTTTCGGCTCACACTATCTGGCCCTGGCAACCGTGATCGCGTTGTCTACCCTTATCGTTATTTTCTTGTTCAACCCCTTCTGGCGCGCGCAGCCCTACATGTTCCTGATGCTGATCGTGACCACCATCGTCGT
Organism: Pseudomonas sp. 8 R 14; assembly: GCF_900005955.1. Lineage (NCBI taxonomy): Bacteria > Pseudomonadati > Pseudomonadota > Gammaproteobacteria > Pseudomonadales > Pseudomonadaceae > Pseudomonas > Pseudomonas sp. 8 R 14. Next base: position 32,362 of record NZ_CVTH01000050.1, read on the forward strand.
GCCGACCTATGCACACATTCTGCTCAAACGCACGCGTATCGCATCGGAAGAGGCAATCGCCGCCAATCAGGAGAAATCACGCTTTCTCGCCCAGGCCAGCCACGACCTGCGCCAGCCCATCCACTCCATCGGCCTGTTCACCGCGTGCCTGCGGGACGCGAATCTGGGCGGCGAAGAACTGCGCATGGTGGACAACATCGACCGCTCGCTGCACACCGTCTCTCAGCTGTTCCGTTCGATCCTGGATATCTACACCCTCGACAACGGGAAGCTGGAGCCGCGAGCGGAACCGGTGAACCTGGGCGCGCTGTTGCAGGAGGTCGTCAAACAGAACACCGAGGCCGCGCGTTGGGCCGGGGTTCAACTGCGCCTGCACCCTTGCCCGCATTGGGTGAACGTCAATGGGGGGCTGTTGACCACCATGGTGCAGAACCTGGTGTCCAATGCGATCAAGTACGCATCGGGAGAGCCCGTGCTGATCGGTGTCAGACGCCAGGCAAAGGGCTTGGCCGTGGTGGTTTACGATAAGGGCTGCGGTATCGCCGCCGAACATTTACCGGACGTGTTCAAAGAGTTTTACCGGGTGCGCCACGCACGCGACAAGGATGTCGAGGGCCTGGGGTTGGGCTTGTCCATCGTCAAGCGCATCAGCCAATTGCTCAATGTCGATGTACATATTCGCTCCACGCCCGGGCGCGGCACCCAGGTGGCAATCAGCGGGTTGAAACACGCCGCCCCAAAGGTCATCGCGCCTCGGATGAAAAGCACCCATGAGCGCCTGAACGGACTACGGATATGCCTGATTGAAGACGACGCCAATGTGTTGCTGGCCACCAAGGCCCTGCTGGAGAAATGGGGCTGCGTCGTCGAGACCCACAGTGATGCGGATACCCTGGCCAGCGATTGCGACATCATCATTGCCGACTTCGACCTGGGCACAAAGGTCTCGGGGTCCGAATGTATCGCGGCAATACGCGAGTTCCGGGGTCAAGAGATACCGGCATTGGTCATCACCGGGCACGAAATCGAGCGCATCCGTCAATCACTGCACGCATTCAATATCTCGGTACTGGCCAAACCGGTGCGACCGCCGGAACTGCGCAACGTGTTGCTTGAGCAGGTCAAGTCAATGAAGTGCGGTGCGAGTTACCCGTAGATCCATCAAGGGACTAGCAGGTGTAGCGCCCCGCGAAACGCGCGGCGGCTACTGCTCTATTGGGTACGTTCAAGGCACGTATCAGCGAAGACACGTGAATACGCACGGTATAGGGAGAGATTTCCAGTTCAGCGGCAATTTCCTTGTTGGTTTTACCTTGTGCGATCAAATGCCAGACTTCCCGCTGCCGCGACGTCAGTTTGCCCATCGCATGATCACTTTCAAATGATGGTGATTCGGCCGGTTCGTATTTGACCACTACTTGGCCATTCCGAATATCATTGATGGCGTTACGTACCTCTTCGGCTGAAATGTTCTTGCCAATAAAACCATTGGCGCCGGCCTCCATCACTCGCGTAATGACCACGCTGTCATCGACTGTCGAAACAACAACGACTGCAGTAGTGCCTCTTTCCCCGCACAGTTTCGCAAGCTCTTTCAAGGAGCAAAGCCCTGGCAAATATACTTCGATAAACAGCATGGCGACAGGTTGCCAGCGTTCCAGGAGAACCCAGACTTCCTCCAGGTTTCCTGCCTGTTTTATCGTTGCTTCAGGTATTAAGCACTCCAGTAGCCCTGTCATGCCCTCTCGATAAAGTAGGTGTTCGTCCGCCACCACAATTCGGCAACTCATATCAGCAAGCACAACCCGTCCAGATCAATGAAAACACGCTTTGATCATGTCCGACTCATACAACTTATGATATAGAACAGCTGAACTAGTACACCTGTGCTAGTTACTAAAGGCCATTAAGCACTTAAGTACATTTTGGTCGATGCAACTGCGGCACAAACAGCGGGCTTGAACCCGTTGCCAGGAAGGGCAGTGCTATCCTCCTTCTCATCGCCTGGGCATAAAGCTACCTAGTTGGCTCGCGTCTCATATCGCATCTTGACCACTTCAACGAGCCGCTCCTGTCCTCCATTGGTTCCGGAGAGGCTGGCCGACCTGATTGATTGTCCACGGTAGGGCCCTTCGGCAGCAAACCAATTCTGCACCACGACCTTCTGGGTCGGTTGCTGACCGGACGTTGATCCAGTGGAAATTTCATTGGTGAAGCGACAGGTCTCGAACGTCCCGAGTGCTGTCTTGATCGTCTCGCGGCCGTGGTAGGTCAGCTTTTCTGATACCTCAAACTCAAGCGTGGTGCCGCCGCTGGCGACCTGGTTCTTGTAACTGACGGCGACTGTTTGCCCGGGTTGTAAATCCAGCGGCGTGGTGGGCGGAGGGGTGTAAAGGGTCGTGGTCAACGAAGGCCCGGCACCGTGTCGATCACCATAGCGAATCAACTGGCCGTCCTTGATTTGCGCAAAGGTGGTCGTTAAATACACCGGCGAATTGCTTATGAACGTGGTGTGTAACGACGCCACCGGGTTGGCCCCGGCGAAGTCTTCAGGGCCCAGCGTTTCGGTTTTACTTCGATTGGTTACTGCAGAGGTGTTGTCGCGACTTTCAGATTCCACAACGGTGCCGGCCTGGAAATCCGCTTCATTGGTACACGGTGCCGAGGAGGCCGTTGCACCAACGGCTGCCTCGGTCCAGGTAGCGCTGGTGGTTAACAGCGAGATCAAGGCCATCGCCAGCGCAGCGTTCATTTCAATTTTTCTGGTGGTTATAGGTTTCAAAAAAAGCATCCCTGTTCAATACGATCGGCAGCGTCGAATAGCGTAGAAAAGACCTGTTAGAGCGCGAACAACTGTGATCCAGCGCCAAAGCGCGATGCAATAGGGCAGCTGTGCTATTGAGTTATCTCGATAGCCCCGGTTTTATAAGCAGCCAACGACAGCAGCACCCTTTATCCGCTCGACCATCACCCTGGGTGCTAAGGATTTGCGGGAATAACATGACGTTAGTGAAAAAAACAGCAGCGACTACCCTGGTTTTAATCGTCACCCTGGGGCTGAGCATTCAAGCCTCGTCATTCGAGAGCGGAGCAGACAACAAGGTATTCGATGCCGCGAGTCTTGAGGTGTCGAACGTGCCGTTGGGCGCCTTTCCCTACATCGCCCTTCCCGACGGATATGTCATCGCCACCGCGCCCGATGTCTCCGACTTCGATCAGGTACCCTTCTGGACCGGTGATCGCCTGGCAGTAGTAGAAGGCAAGGTCTGGTCAGCCCATATCGACGCCGCGCAGGGCAAGGCGTTCTCCGACCTGGAATTGCAGCGCAACCTCGAGTCCGTAGTGTCCTCGTTGGGCGGCAGCAAGATCTTCGATGGCAGGATTCCGGAAGACCCTGGCCAGAAGATCAAAGAATGGCCGCGGGACTTCGCGCTCAAATACAACAGTGGCCTGGGGGACATTTGGAATAACGCCGCGCAGGTGTTTGTTATCCATCGCGCCGACCGCGATATCTGGATTCATTTGTGCAGCTACGCGTTCGGCGGCGGCCTGCTGATTGCCGAAACCAAACCGCTGCAAATAACGGCCAGCCTGTTGCCGGCCAGTGAACTGAAAGCGCAGATAGATAAAACCGGCAAGGTGGCATTGCACATCAACTTTGCGACTGACCAGACCCGCATCCTTCCGGGTTCACAGCCACAGATCGAGCAGGTGTCGTTGTTACTCAAGCAAAATACATCGTTGAAACTGGCCATTAACGGCTACACCGATCACACCGGTGATCCCGCGTACAACAAGACACTGTCATACGCCCGCGCCAAGGCCGTCGAGGCCGCCATCACCGCCAAGGGTATCGACACGGCGAGGTTATCTGCGGCCGGATTTGGCGAGGCTGACCCGGTGGCCGACAACGCCACCGAGGCAGGCAAAGCTGAAAACCGCAGGGTCGAGCTGGTCAAGCAAGACTAAGCGAACGCTCAGGACCAGGGGCGGCCCGGGCCGCCAAGACGAGACCCGTGATGGCTTCCGGCTGATGGCGAGCCCCAAATTATCACGGGTGAAACCGCCTCCCCAACGCATCCAACCGCACCGCAATCGGCGGCAACTGCTTGCTGCTCCTGGCCAACATCTCCACATCCTCCGCCGTGCTCTGCGCAATGCTCTGCACCGACTGCAAGCGCCCGACAATCTCCAGGTTCGCCGAGGTCTGTTCGCGTGTGGTGGAGACAATCCGCCCATTCAGCGCATCGATCTGGGTAATGTCATTGCCCACCGCTCGCAGCATTTCCACTGCCAGCTGACTGTCCTCCACACACCGTTCCACGCCCTGGCGGCTGTCGTGCATGGCTTCCACGGCCTGGCGGCTGCCTTGCTGCAGGCCTTCGATGATGGTTTTGATTTCCTGGGTGGAGACGGCGGTGCGTTGCGCCAGGCTGCGCACTTCGTCGGCGACGACGGCGAAGCCGCGGCCTTGTTCGCCGGCGCGGGCGGCTTCGATGGCGGCGTTGAGGGCAAGGAGGTTGGTCTGGTTGGCGATGCTGCTGATGACTTCCAGTACCGAGCCGATTTGTTCGGCCTGGACCGCCAGGCCTTGGACGGTGTGGTTGGTGCCTTCCAGGCGTGTGGCCAGTTGGGTGATTTCGTGTTGGGCGCGGCCGACGCTTTCCTGGCCACGCAGGATTTGTTGGCTGGCGACGCCCGCGTGTTCAACCGCTTCTTCGACGTGCACCGTAATGTGGCCCATGGCGTCTTCCATGCGCTGCATGGAGTCGGTCATTTGCGCGATTTCGGCCAGTTGGTGGCGAGCGCCTTTTTCCAGGGTGCCGCTGGCGTGGGCCAGTTCCTGGCCGAGTTGGCCGAGGCCGTGGGAGTCGCGGGCGACGCCGTCGATGAGGTGGGTGATTTGTTGCAGGAAATGGTCAAAGCGCTTGGCAAGGGAGACGTGCACCTTGCCTTCACCTTTGGCGCTTTCCACGGTGAACTGGGTGGTGACGGCGAGCATTTTTTCCAGCATCTCCTCGCTTTCCACCGCCTCGGCCTGGCTGTTTACCGCGAGGTAGAGCAGGGCGATGGTTTCCATCACTACGTAGAAGGCGTGGACAAACACCATGGTCCAACCGCCGTGATGCGCCATCACGAACACCGGGAAGCCTTGATGCTGCAACGCATGGAACACCACGTGGTGCACGGCAATCGTCAGGGCGGCCACCAGGATCGGCAGCCAGTCTCGATAGAACGTCAGCACCGCCAGCAGCGCGAAAATCCCGAAGTGCGCTTCGATCACACCCTGGGCCTGGTTGATGTGCAGCGCCGCCATGACCATCAAGCCCGCGCCCAGTGCGCAACGCATCACCCGCGTGCCGCCGATGGCGCGGTAGAGCGCGGTGAGCACCGTGCTGGTGCCTCCTCCCACGACAATCGCCTGGGTCAGGGTGTCGTGCCAGAACGCAAGCCCGACGGAGAACAGCGTCATCAGCCAGATCAATGCCAGCATGATGCGGTCGGCCTTGCGGTAGTGCTCCAGGAAACGTGCGCGTGCAGGCATTCACTCTTACTCCATGTGGTCTGGCAAGGATCAAAGCATGCGGCGTGCCACTACGGCCCGCGTTCAGGCACTTTGCGGGTGCAGGGAAACCAAAAAGTTTATCGGCTTTGCGGGAGGGGACTTTAAGCGCGAATGCGTTCGGAGGGGGCAGAACACATTCGTGGTGACAAGCCGGGGGGCAATGTGGGAGGGAGCAAGCCCCCACATCAGGACCCCCGTTCGCCAGGTGGATCAGAAGCTGTATTTGGCCGTCAGCATCATGTTGCGTGGGGTGCCGTAGGCGTCGCCGCCATAGCTCACGGAGTTGGCGATGGTGGAGTAATAGCGGCGGTCGAAGATGTTGTTGGCGTTGAGCTGCAGGTCGAGGTGGTCGTTGACCTTGTAGCCGGCCATCAGGTCGGTGACGGCGTAGGCGCCCTGTTGGAGGCGGTAGGTGCTGCCGTCAGCCAGCTTGACGTCGTTGTACAGGCGGCTTTGCCAGGAGATGTTGCCGCCCACGCGCAGTTTCTCCAGCGGGCCCTGGAAGTTGTAGCGGGTGGTCAGCTTGAACAGGTGCTCCGGAACGTCCGTGTCGTACTGCTTGTTGACCTTCTGCGGGTTGGCTTCATCCTTGATGGTGTGGGTACGCGCGTAGGTGTAGCCACCGCCGACCTGCCAGTTCTCGGTCAGCGCGCCTTGCAGTTCGAAGTCGATCCCCTGGCTGCGAATCTCTCCGGAGGCCTCATAGCACTCTGTCTGTGGGCAGTTTTGCACGGTCACCTGGGTGGCGCGGTTTTCCTGGTCGACACGGAACAGCGCCACGCTCGCATTCAGCGCGCCACCCAGGTATTCGCCCTTGATGCCGACCTCGTAGTTTTTGCCGACAATCGGCTTGACCGGGGTACCGGAGGTGTCCTTGGCGCTCTGCGGCGTGAAGATGTCGCTGTAGCTGACGTACACGGAGTGGTGATCGTCCAGCTCGTAGATCAGCCCCGCGTAGCGGGTAAGGTTGCGGGTGACGTGATAGTCGCCGTCGTTGCTGCCGTGGGCATCGTAGTCATACCAGTCCAGGCGCCCGCCGAGGATCAGCTTCAACGGGTCCGCCAGGCTCAGGCGCGTGGTCACGTAGACACCGTCCTGGGTGGTGACCTCGCGATCGTCCGTGGTGTGGACGAAGTCCGGTTTGCCCGCGGTGAGGGGCCAGTTGGTGTCGTAGGGGCTGTAGTTGTGGGTGGTCATGTCGTAGATGCGTCGGCTGGCGCCCACCACCAGTTCATGGGTGCGCCCGAATGCCTGGAACGGGCCGCTGGCAAAGGCGTCGACACCGGCCTGGTTTTCATCGTAGGCGGCCTGGTAGACCGTGCGCGCCAGGGTGTTGTTGACCCAGCGCGACTGGTAGGAACCGGAAAACAACGCGTTCTGTTCGGCGTAGTTGGCGTTGACCTGAAGCTTCCAGTCATTGGCCAGGCGCTGGCGCAGTTCGGCGAAGACCGTGTTGATTTCCTGGTCCTTGTTCTCCCAGTCGGTACCGGGATTGTAGGAGCGCGGCAGGTCCAGGTGATGGCCGTCCTGGCCGATCATCGACGAGCCCCAGAAGTAGTTGGTCTTGTCCTTCTGGTTCGAGAAACCGAGGGTGAGGGTGGTGTCTTCGCTCAGGTCGGCCTCGGTGACGGCATAGAACAGGCCGTGATAGGACTCGGCGTTGTCGATGAAGCTGTTGGCGTCTCGGTAGGAAGTGACCACCCGGCCGCGCCAGGTGCCGCTGTCATTGAGCGGGCTGGAGGCGTCGAGCTCGCCACGGTAGTCATCCCAGCTGCCGGCGGCACCGGTGAGGGTGACTTTCTGTTCGTCCAGCGGCCGCTTGCGGACCAGGTTGATGGCCGCCGACGGGTTGCCCGCACCGGTCACCAGGCCGGTGGCGCCACGCACGACCTCGACACGGTCGAACATCGCCAGGTTCGGCTGGGCGCCTACGGAAACGCCGTTGTAGCCGCTGGGGATGCCGTCGTACATCAGGTTGTCGATGTCGAAACCGCGTGAGGTGTAGGACTGCCGGCCCGGGCCGCTGGAATAGTTGAGGAATAGCCCAGGCGTGGCATTGACCACGTCGTTGATGCTGGTCATCCCCTGGTCATCCATGCGCTGGCGTGTGATGACGGTGACGGCCTGCGGGGTTTCACGCAGGGTGAGGGGCAGTTTGGTCGCGGTTTTCATCGCGCCGGTGGTGTAGGACTGCGTACCCTCGGTGGTTTCGCCCAGTTGTTGCTCGCCGGAGATCTGGGTCGCACCCAGTTCCAAGGTGGTTGCCGGCGTTTCAGCGTCGGCGGCGAAGGCCGCGTGCGAGGTGGCGAGACACACCGCCAAAGCGATCAGACTGGGTGTAAAACCTTTACCGCCGTGTTGTTGCACAGACATGGAACGGACTCTCCCCTAAGTGCCGTCCGTGGCGAATAATAAATCTGTTGATAATTATTCGCATTAGTTTGGCAGATTAAATCTGTCGGAAAAAGCCTTTGGGGAGAATTAGTTAACGAATTTTTCACATCTGCAGGGCAGGCTTTTTGCCATTACCTGCCGTCGGCGAGTTGTTTTTTTGCGTGTTCAATCGCGTTTCGGAATCGCCATCCGACTCGTCGCTTTCACCTCCCGCAGCGCCAGGCTCGACTGGATCGACGCAATCCCCAACTGCCGCCGCAGCACGCTTTCGACAAATTCGCTGTAGCTGTCCAGATCCTCCGCCAGCACCTGCAAGAGGTAATCCGCGTCGCCGGTGATCTTGTGGCACGCCAGCACCTGAGGAAGCTCCTTCACCACCGCTTCGAACGCATCCGGAGCATGGTCGGTGTGGATCGCAAAACGCACATGCACAAACGCCATGATGTCCAGGCCGAGCAACTTGCGATCGAGGTTGGCCTGGTAGTCCTTGATCACGCCTTCTTCCTCCAGGCGTTTGCGCCGCCGCCAGCAGGGGGTGAGGCTCAGGGCCAGGCGCTCGCTCAGTTGGGCGTTGGAAATACTCGCGTCTTCCTGCAGCAGGGCGAGGATGGCGAGATCGGTGTCGTCCAGAACGACCTGCTTGGTTTTATTTTTCATATTTGGCTGTAACCAGGGTAAAAACACCCGATAAAGCTATCAGTGTCAGAAGTAAAAGCAAAGAAAGCCCTGCGCAGCCAGAACAAAATAGACCCTGTCTTTTTCTGGCGGATGTATCCAAATGCTGACTGTTTTTAGTGATGACCACCGTTTGCACCACGGCACCGAACTCAAGGACGGCGTGCTCAAGCCCTCATTCGAACAACCCAGCCGCGCCGACACCGTGCGTGACCGCGTCCGGCACGTCGGGCTGGGCGATATCATCGTGCCGCGCAGCTTCGAGCGCGCCTGCTACGTCAACGCCCACAGCGAGCGCTACGTCAGCTTCCTCGAAACCGCCTGGGCCGAATGGACCGCCATCGGCCGCCGCCATGACGCGCTGCCGCTGGTGTGGCCGGTACGGGACCTGGCCAATGAGCAGGTGCCGGACTTCATCGACGGCAAGCTGGGCTTCTTCGCCATGGACGCCGGCTCGCCGATCACCGCCACCACCTGGCAGGCGGTCAAGACCAGCGCGGACATCGCGCTCACCGGCCTGGCGCTGATCGACGAAGGCCATCACAGTGCCTTCGCCCTGTGCCGCCCACCGGGGCACCACGCGGCCCGCGAATACATGGGCGGTTATTGCTACCTCAACAATGCCGCGATTGCCGCGCAACAGGCCATCACCCAAGGTGCCAAGCGCGTAGCGGTGCTGGATGTGGATTTCCACCACGGTAACGGCACGCAGAATATTTTCTATGACCGCGCGGAGGTGCTGTTCATCTCCCTGCACGGCGACCCGTCGGTGTCCTATCCGTATTTTTCCGGCGCCGACAGCGAACGCGGTGCAGGTGCCGGGGAGGGCTTCAACCTGAACTACCCCTTGCCGAAAAACACCACGTGGGCCCAGTACAAAACCGCGCTGATCCACGCCTGCCAGCAACTCAAACACTTCGCCCCCGAGGTGCTGGTGATCTCCCTCGGCGTCGACACCTTCAAGGACGACCCCATCAGCCACTTCCTCCTCGACAGCCAGGACTTCCTCAGCATGGGCGAGATCATCGCCGGGGTGGGCGTGCCGACGCTGTTCGTGATGGAAGGCGGCTACATGGTCGACGAGATCGGCATCAACGCCGTCAACGTCCTGCACGGCTTCGAAAGCAAGACTGCCTGACCTAATAACAACACTCGCTCGATTCTTTTTTCTGCCAAAACTCAAAAACATAACAAGAGGTTTTGTGATGAAAACAACCACGTCCGGGCTGTGTGAAAAGCCTGCGTTGCAACGCACCCTGAGCAACCGCCACATCCAGCTGATGGCCATGGGCGGTGCGATCGGCACCGGCCTGTTCATGGGCTCCGGCAAGATCATCGCGTTGTCCGGCACCTCGATCATCCTGATCTACATGATCATCGGGCTGTTCGTGTACTTCGTGATGCGCGCCATGGGTGAGCTGCTGCTGTCCAACCTCAACTTCAAGAGCTTCGCCGACTTTGCCGGCGCCTACCTGGGCCCGCGTGCGGCGTTCTTTCTCGGCTGGTCGTACTGGCTGAGCTGGAGCGTGGCGGTGGTGGGGGACGCGGTGGTGGTCGGCGGGTTTTTCCAGTACTGGTTCCCGCATGTGCCAGCGTGGATGCCGGCGGTGGGCATGCTGTTGACGCTGTTCGCGTTGAACGTGCTGACGGTCAGGCTGTTCGGCGAAGTGGAATTCTGGTTCGCGATCATCAAGATCATCGCGGTGCTGACCCTGATCGGTGTCAGCGTGGTGCTGATTGCCAGCTCGTTTGTCTCGCCCACCGGGGTCACGGCCTCCGTGAGCCACTTGCTGGACAAACAGGCGGCGTTTCCCAATGGCCTGTTCGGTTTTTTCGCCGGCTTCCAGATGGCGATCTTTTCCTTTGCCGGCACCGAACTGATCGGCACCGCAGCCGCCGAAACCCGAGCACCGGAAAGGACCTTGCCCAAGGCGATCAACTCGATTCCGCTGCGGATCATCCTGTTTTACGTGCTGGCCCTGGCGTGCATCATCGCGGTCACCTCGTGGCAACAGGTGTCGCCGAGCAAGAGCCCGTTCGTGGAACTGTTCCTGGTGGCGGGCTTTCCAGCTGCGGCGGGGATCGTCAATTTCGTGGTGCTGACCTCGGCGGCATCGTCGGCCAACAGTGGGGTGTTCTCCGCCAGCCGCATGTTGTTCGGCCTGGCTGACCTGGGGGACGCCCCGGGTATCTTTGGACGCTTGTCGAAAAGCAGCGTGCCGTTTATCAGCCTGGCCTTCACCACCTTGCTGATGCTGCTGGGCCTGGTGTTGCTGTTTGTGGTGCCGGAGGTGATGACCGCCTTCACGATTGTGTCGACGGTGTCGGCGATCCTGGTGATTTTCACCTGGTCGACCATCCTCGCGTCCTACATTGCCTACCGCAAAAAGCGCCCGGACCTGCACGCCAGATCTCTCTACAAGATGCCTGGCGGTGTGCCGATGGCCTGGTTTTCCCTGGCCTTCATGGCCTTCGTCCTCGGCCTGCTGGCGTTGCGGCCGGATACACGCCTGGCGCTGTACGTGATGCCGGCCTGGTTTATCTGGCTGGGCATTGCCTTTCAGTTTTCACGCTTCAAGGCTGCCGGGATGGTCAATCCCGGTCATAGGTGATTCACGGGTTCCCTAGAACTCCATTCTCAAGCCCACCGTGCCCTGGCGGCCGTTGAAGGTGTTGCTGTCCAGGTTGCGGTTGTAGCCCAGCTCGCCGTACAGGCTGATGCCCGTGGCCACCTTCAGCGTGGCGCCGGCGGTCAGGTCCAGGGTGGTGGACTTCTGCTCGGTGTCGATGGCCGTCACACCGTTGAAGGTGACGGTGTTCTGCCCGGCGCTGGTGTGCCAGACATTCGCCCGTACGTAGGGTTGCAGCGGCATGCTGCGGACCTGGTAGTCGCCGCGCAGGCGCACACCCAGGCGGCTGGTGACCTGGGTGTCGGCGTCATAGGAAACGTCGGAGATCCCGTCGTTTTGCTTAGCCAGCTTGGTCTTGCCGACGATCAGTTGCGCCTGGGGTTCAACCACCCAGTTACCCACCCACGCAAACGGCCAGCCGACTTCGGCGGACGCCGTGACATTGTGCCCCCGGGTGTCCATCTTCACGCCACGATCCGACTCGTTATTGCCGTCGAAGCGGGTGCCCATCAGTACCAGGTCGAGGTAGGCCTGGTTGGCGCCGATCAGCGTCCAGTAGACCCCCAGGCTGTCCCCGCGCAAGGTGGTCTTGCCGGCGTCCTTGTCCTGCCAGCCGCCGTTGAAGCCCTTGATGTTGCCTTTGAGGGTGCTGTGGCCGACAAAGAACCCGCTCCGTTGGGTCAGGCCATTGTCGTAGGTGCTGGCGTACAGGTCGGTACCCACTTGGAAGCCGGTCACCGAACTGTCGAGCGACGGGCTGACCGTTCCGGTGAAGCTCTGGCGCGTGCTGTTGCCGTAGGTCCGTCCCCAGCCCGACGTGAATGGGCCGGTATGCAACTGCTGGCTTTGGTCACCCATACGCTGGTGGAAGGTGCCGAGCATGCCCTGCACGAGTTGTTGTGCGGCGGGAAACAACGCAGCGTAGATCGGCACTTCCGGGCGATAAATAGGGATCGGTTCGGTCCCGGGATTGGGCGGCAGCGGTGGTTCACCGGGAACGGGGGTGGGTAACGGCACGATAATCACCGGGCCAGGCGGCACCACGGGGATCGTCGAGCGCAGGTAGTAGTTCTCCGCCGTACCGGCCGTGACACCGCCTTTGAACAGGTAGTAGTCGAACGCGCCGGCAGACACCGGGCCCGCCAGTGTAAACGCGCTGCCACTGCCAGACGCGCCGTTGAGGGCTTGCACCACCTGGATGCCGTCCTGCAGGGTGGCCGCACCCGCGCCGCCGAGGTTGGTGACGCTGATGGCGGTGGTACCGGCGAGGGTGCCCTGGTTGATGATCAGTTTGTCGCTGGGGGAATCATCCGCGCCCAGGGCGCTTTGCAGTAAAAGCCGTCCATTGTCGCCGGTGTAATTGCCATTAATGGTCAAGGTGTCGCTGGTGCGGGTGTTGCCGGTGGTCATGTTGAGGGTGCCGCTGTTGGTGACGTTCACCCGTTGGCCGGCCGTAAAAGGGTCGATCACCCCCGTGCCGATCAACAGTTCACTGGTCCCGTCGATGCTCAGGCTGCCCGTGCCGGTGTCGCTGTCACCCAGTTTCAGCGTTCCGCCCAGGATCAACTGCGACTGGTTGTCCAGCCGAATGCTTTCCCAGTTGGGAAACAGGCCCGGATCGCCTGCCTTGGTATTGTCCAGTGTGAGCGTGTCGACACCCAGGCCAGCGTCGATCAACTGCGCCGCGGCCAGTTGGGTGTTGACCAGGTTCTGCAGCACCGCCGTGTCGTCACCGGCGCCCAGCAGTACGAACGAATGCAGGTTGCCACCGGTCCATTCGAAGTGATCGTCGCCAAAGCTGAGGAGTATCTGGCCGTTGACGTCGCCACCGGACACCGCCACGTGATCGTTGCCCCCGCTGACACTGATATTGCCGCCGACAAAGGCCGAGCCCGAGATCAGGATGGTGTCGTTGCCGAAGCCGGTCACCAGGTTGCCGATGATGCTGCCACCCACCATATCGAACAGGTTGTTGTCGAGCTTCATGTCGACCCGGCCGATGGTGCCGCCGCTCATCCTGGCCTGGTCGCCATCCTCGAAGGCTCCGGTGATGGTGCCGCCACTCATGTTGAAGGTGTCCAGGCCATCGCCCTGGGCCAGTGAGGCAATGGTGCCGCCGCTCTGGGCGTAGCTGTCGACGCCTGCGCCCTGGCTGACGGCGCCGGCCTGTCCGCCGGTGATCTGCGCCACATCCGCGCCCGAGCCCTGGCTGACGCTGCCGGTGATGCTGCCCAGGTTGAGCCGGAAAATATTACTGCCATCGCCCTGGTTGAGGTTGCCATCAATCCCGGCACTGGGCCCGTTCACATCCACCAGATCGTTGCCGGCGCCGTAGGTGACATTCCCGGTAATCCGCCCCGTGGCGCTGAGGTTCAGGGTGTTGTTGCCGGCACTGTCGGTAAAGCCCGGTGCCGTGCCGCTGTCGCAGGAAGAGAGGTCGTCGCCGGCGGTGTTGCTGATGGTGCACGCCCCGTAAGAGGCGCTCGGCAGTGCCGCCAGGGCAATCAGGTACAGCAGGGTCAGAGTCCGTAAGCGCATGATCCATCCTCGTGCGAGGGGAAAGTTGCCCCGGCACCGGCAAAGGCCGGTGCAGGCCAGACCATGACAACGTGACACGCGATACGGAGCAGGGAGTGCGGGTTACCTGTTCGAAAACACCGGCCAATGCAAGGAGTTGGCATGGCTTTCTCGACTGCACCTCAACGGGTGCAGCGCTGTTTGCACCCTAGCCATACATCGTGCAGGGCGCTACTGTCAGAGTTGACAGGTATAGACGAGCTGCCGGTCTTACGAAAACACAATCTCGTAAGGCTCGCGCATACGCTCCAGCAGCACCTGGGCCAATATCGGCGCCAGGCCGATCTGCGGGTCGCCCGCCAACTGGCTGGCATACGCATGGACGGCGTGGAGTTTGCGCGCCACGGTCCAGGTGTCCAGGCGTACCTTGCGCGCCCGTTGCCAGGGGATCATCGCACCCTCGCGGGCGGGGCAGTGCCAGGCCCAGATCGGCAGTTCATAGAGTTGCGCACCCACCAGCCTGCAGGCGTTGGCGCTGGCACGGCCGACGGCCTCATGGTCGTCATTGCCGTCGTTGCGCCAGGTGGAAAACACCACGTCGCCCGGTTGCAGGTAGCGCGCGATAAATTGGCTCAGTTGCGGCTCGCGAGCGGCGAGGGCGTTGTCGCAGAAACCGCCGCGAATCCACTTCAGGCTGTGCAAGGGCATGCCCAGGCGGCGCAGCGCCTCGGCGCTTTCCTGGGGCCGCACCACACTCAGGCGGCTGGCCGGCCATACGTGGGAACCCGGGTGGCTGGCACTGCCGTCCGTGATGGAGATCATTTGCAGGGGGTGTTCCAGGGTGCTGAGCAATTGCAGTAGACCGCCGCAGGCCACCACCTCGTCGCCGGGATGGGGCGCGATGATCACCACACGCGCGCCAGCGGGCACCAGGGAGGTGGTAGAGATAGGCGGGATTTGCGCCAGCTGCGGTGCGCTGTTCCAGATTTGCGCGGGGCCGCGACGGCCTTCACTGAGGGAGGCAGGCTTCATGGGCGTTACGTCCTTGTCGATTGATGCTGGGTCGTGCCCCGTTGACGGGACGACTCTATTTATTCACCACAGACTCCGCCGTGGTGCACGCGTGGTAATCCAACCCTGAATTGCCAGCAAGGCGTCATCAGCATAGACAAGGATTGGTCGCTTTTACATTTTGCAATGTCGTTTTTTTCAAGACGCGCACATCAGGCTCTTCAAATAATCGCCGAACCCGCCCTGGGCACGGGCCTCCAGGCGCGCGCTGGTGATGACTTGCGGGGCGTGGCTCCAGGCGATGGAGGCCCCGCAGCGCTCGAGGTCACGCACCAATTGCACATCTTCGTGACAGGCCAGCGGTTCGAACCCTCCGGCGCGCACATAGGCCCCGGCACTGATGCCCAGGTTGGCGCCGTGGATATGCCGGTGACCGTCACGGGCGTGGTACGCCGCCTGGTAACGGATCTGCGCCGCCGGGTCGAACTCTTCGCTCCAGGTGTCGACGGTCACGGTGCCGCACACCGCGTCGGCGCCCAGTGCCAACTGGGCCACCAGCCAATCGGGGGCCACGCGGCTGTCGGCGTCGGTGCACGAAATCCAGCGTGCACCCTGGTTGAGCAGGTGCCGCGCGCCCACCCCGCGCACATGGCCCACATTGCGCGCCTGTACCTCCAGGCGCTGCACCGGGAACCCCTCGGCAATCTCCGCACTGGCATCGCTGCAACTGTCGAGCAGCACCAGGATCTGCACCGTTTCACCCAGCAGGCCTGGGTGACTGGCGGCCACCAATGCTGCCTCCAGACACTCGCCGAGCAGCGCCTCTTCGTTATGTACCGGGATCAGAATGCCGATCATCGCAGGCCCTCAAGGGTGGCAACCGAAGTGCCGTCGCGGCTCCACAGGTCGAGTAGAAAGTCGGGTTCGTGGTGGGTGGCGACCAGGGGCATCCCCAGCCGCTCATGGAGCAGGGCATGCACCTGTTCGGCGGTCTGCGGGCACCCGTCGATCGTCGGGCGCCAGTGGCAGGCCAACACCTGGCCGTTGGCGGTGAGGCTGCTGAGGGCGCGATCGATCAAGCGGCACAGGTCATCGCGGTCGAGGTAGTAGCACAACTCGCTCAAGACAATCAGGTCGAACTCGCCTATCGGCCATTGCTCGGGCAGGCGGCTCTGCTCCACACGGGCATGGGCAAAGCCCAGCAGGCGGCTGCGTGCCAGGGCGACGGCGGCCGAGGCGGTGTCGCAACACAGCAGGTGATCACAGCGCGGGGCCAGCTCGAAGCTCAATTCGCCATTGGCGCAACCGGGTTCGAACACCGAGGCATAGCGCGGCCGGGTCAACAGTGCCAGGGTCAGCGCCCGTTTGCGACGCTCGTACCAGCGTTGGCGAAAGGCCCAGGGGTCGTCGTTACCGGCAAACAGTTGATCGAAATACGGTGTCGCCACACTCATACGAATACCACTTCAAAAGGTTGTAGCAGACGCTCCACCACATAGGGCGCCAGCACCGGCGGCAGGCCGATCTGCGGGTCACCCTCCAGCTGGCTGGCGAACGCATGAATGGCATGGCGCTTGCGCGCGACGGCTTCACAGCTCAGGGGGATTTTGCGGGCACGGTGCCAGGGCACCAGGCTGTTCTCGGGAGACGCCCAGTGCCAGGTCCACACCGGCAGCTCATAGAGGGCCGCACCCACCGCGTGCGCTGCCTTGGCGCTCGCGCGGCCAACGGCCTCATGGTCGCAATGGCCGTCTTCGCGCCAGGTGGTAAACACCACATCCGTGGGTTTGAGGTGGCGCTGGATAAAGGCGCTGAGCTGGTCTTCCCGCGCTGCCACCTGGCTGTCGCTGAAGCCGGCCCGCAACCATTTCAGGCTGTGCAACGGCACACCGAGGCGGTGCAGGGCCTGGGCCGACTCCTGGGGGCGCACCACGCTCAAGCGCTCCACCGACCAGTGGGTGGAGCCGGGATGACTGGCGCTGCCATCGGTTACCGAAATCAATTGAATGGGCCGGCCCAGTTCGGCCAAGCCTTGCAACAGGCCGCCACAGCCCAGCACTTCGTCATCCGGGTGTGGGGCGATGATCACCGCGCGGTGGCCCTCGGGTACCAATTGTTCGACGCTGATCTGCGGCAGTTCGGCCATCAGCGGCGAGTCCTGCCAGCGCTGCAGGGGCGTGCCCTGGCCGACGATCGGGTTGGGTTTCATAACTGCCACCTCCCTGTGGGTTCCCCTGCGACCAGTTCGCCGAGGCCGGCCAGGTCGCGTTCGGCATGGCTCTGGCGGACATACACCGGCAGGTCCGCCATCAACTGGGCGAAGTGCGGATCCTTGCAGTACGGACCCGCGCCCACGGCTCTGCCCACGTGCCGCATGACCTGCTCGACGGTGTCCTCGATGCTCGCGCGCACCTGCTGGGCCAGGTGCCGGGCATCGGCCCTGGGGTAGCGGTCGATCTGCTCCGCACTGGCCCGCAGCACGCAGGCAGCGCTGTTCAAGGCGCTGTCGACCGCCCCCAGATGGGCGAGGGCGTGAGGCTCCGAGCGCTTGCAGCAGTGATCGCGCAACACCTCGGCCAGGCGTTGTGCCGCACCGTACCAGCAGGCGGCGATACCGATGCCGCCTTGCCAGAATCCGGGACGCCCGAGGTAGTCGCCGGGGCCGCCCACGGCAAGGCCATGGGCGCCGTCAAAGACGACCTCGACGCTGCCGGTGGCGGCCATGCCCACGGCATTCCAACCGTCGTGGGTGACCGTGATGCCCGGTTGGTCCATCTGCACCGCCACCAATTGCTGGCCGCCTTGTTCATCCCACGCCGTCAGCAAACCATGGCTGAGCACCGCCGCCCCGGAACACCAGGCTTTACGCCCGTCCAGACGCAGGCGATGGCCCTCGCAGCGCACCTGCACCTTGGCATTCGGCGGTTCTGCGGCCCACATGCCCCACAGACTGCCCAAAGGCGGCGCCGGGCTACGCAGCTCGGCAATGATGGCCAACGCATCGGTGTGGCCTTCGAACAGCTTGCACAAGCGCAGGTCATGACCCGCCACCTGCGCCAGGCGGCTGAACCGCCCCAGGGTGTCGCCGCTGCCAGGCAGCGGCAACTGATCGAGGCCTTCCTCCTGAAATGCCCTCAGGGCCTTGGCCAGGTCCTGCGTGTCCGCATAGCCCTGGAAGCCTTGAAGGAATCCATGCAGTGCCATGTCACACCTCGTCGTCACGCTGCAGTTCGAACAGCAGCAGCGAGCGGCCGGTCACACCGTACTCGTGGTCGAACTCGAAGCGTTCCTGGCCACGTACCGCCGGCTCGTTGGTGTCGAGCATGCAGGTCCAGAACTCACCCTCCGGCACCGGCGGCAGGCGGAAATTGACCACGTCGTGGTGGGCGTTCACCACCAGCAACAGGGTGGCGTCGGCACCGGCGCGGCGAATCCCGGTTTCCTGGGCGCGGCCATCCATCAGCATGCCCAGGCAACGGCCGTGGCTGTCTTCCCACTGTTCGGTGGTCATCTCGTTGCCAGCCGGCGACAGCCAGGTGACGTCCTTGACGCCGATGTCTTCGTTGTAGTCGCCCACCAGGAAGCGGCCACGACGCAGGATCGGGTAGGCCAGGCGCAGCTTGATCAGGCGCTTGACGAACTTGAGCAACGCCTTGCCGTCCTCGTCCAGGTCCCAGTTGACCCAGCCGATCTCGCTGTCCTGGCAGTAGGCATTGTTGTTGCCGTGCTGGGTCCGCGCGAACTCGTCACCGGCCACGATCATCGGCGTGCCCTGGGCCAGCAGCAGCGTGGCGAAGAAGTTGCGCATCTGGCGCAGGCGCAGTGCGTTGATTTCCGGGTCGTCGGTGGGGCCCTCGACGCCGTGGTTCCAGGACAGGTTGTTATTGCTGCCGTCCTGGTTGTTTTCGTCGTTGGCTTCGTTGTGCTTGTCGTTGTACGACACCAGGTCATGCAGGGTGAAACCGTCATGGGCGGTGATGAAGTTCACCGAACTGTACGGGCGGCGGCCACGGTGGTTGAACATCTCGCCCGAGGCGGTCATGCGCCCGGCGAAGTCCGCCAGTTGGCCGTCATCGCCTTTCCAGAAAGCCCTTACGGTGTCACGGAAGCGGTCGTTCCATTCAACCCAGCCTGGCGGGAAGTTGCCCACCTGGTAGCCACCGGGGCCGCAGTCCCAGGGCTCGGCAATCAGTTTCAGCTGGCGCAGCACCGGGTCCTGGCGGCAGGCCACGAGGAAGCTGTGGCGTTCATCGAAGCCATCGCGGTAGCGGCCCAGGATGGTCGCCAGGTCGAAGCGGAAGCCGTCGACGTGCATCTCGTTGGCCCAGTAACGCAGGGAGTCGGTGACCATCTGCAGTACGCACGGGTGGCTCAGGTCCAGGGTGTTGCCGGTGCCGGAGTCGTTGATGTAGAAGCGCTTGTCATCGGGCATCAGCCGGTAGTACGAAGCGTTGTCGATGCCGCGCATGGACAGGGTCGGGCCGCGCTCGTTGCCTTCGGCGGTGTGGTTGTAGACCACGTCGAGGATCACTTCCAGCTTCTGCTCGTGCAGGTGCGCGACCATCTCCTTGAACTCGGCGATCTTGCCGCTGGCCAGGTAGCGCGGGTCGGGGGCGAAGAACGCAATGCTGTTGTAGCCCCAGTAGTTGGTCATGCCTTTTTCCAGCAGGTGCTGGTCGTTGACGAAGGCGTGCACCGGCAGCAACTCCACCGACGAAATGCCCAACTGGCGGATGTGCTTGAGCACATCATCTTCCATCAACCCGGCACAGGTGCCGCGCACGTCCTCGCCCACCGAAGGGTGGCGCATGCTGATGCCGCGCAGGTGGGTTTCGTAGATGATCGTACGGTCCCACGGCACCCGCACCGGCTGGTCGTTGCCCCAGGTGTGTGCCGGGTCGATGACCTTGCACTTGGGCACGAAGGGCGCACTGTCACGCTCGTCGAAACTGAGGTCGTCGTCCGGGTGGCCGATGGTGTAGCCGAACAGCGCTTCGGACCATTTGAGTTCGCCCACCAATTGCTTGGCGTAGGGGTCGATCAGCAATTTGTGGTGGTTGAAGCGATGACCATTGGCCGGGTCATAAGGCCCGTACACACGGTAGCCGTAGATCAGCCCAGGGTGGGCGTCGGGCAAGTAACCGTGGAAAATTTCGTCGGTGTATTCGGGCAGTTCGATGCGCTCGAGTTCCACTTCGCCGGTGTCGTCGAACAGGCACAGTTCGACTTTCTCGGCGTTGGCCGAGAACAGCGCAAAGTTGACACCCAGGCCATCCCAGGTAGCGCCGAGGGGGAAGGGCAAACCTTCACGAATCCGCGACGGCTCGCTGCCCGGCGTCGAAGGGGTCTTATGGGGTTTGCTCATTGAGTTGCTCCTGCAAGGCTATTTTTTCGGGCCGAACGCGGCCGTGCTGACGAGTTTTCAGCTGATGATAAGAAGAGTGAAGTCACCTTTTGCCGGCCGCGCCGGCAAAAGGTTGATGGCGCCGTGCGCGTTAAGCCTTGGGCTTTTTCGGCGCGGGTGGCTTCTTGGCCGCCGGCGGCGCCGGCTTGCTTGCGGCTGGCGCCGGTGGCTTGGCCTTCGCCGCCGGCTTGGGTGCGGTCTTGGGCTTCGCGGCGGGTTTGGGTTTGCTCGGCGTCAGCGCTTCGGCTTCGGCCAGCTTGCGCGCCATCTCCCAGTGGCGCGCGTCTTCCCCGTGGGGTTTGCCTTCAGACTCCCAGATCTGATGCGCCAGTTCGCGTATGCGTTTGTCTTCAGTACTCATCACAATGCTCCTCACAGAAAATTTTCAGCTTTCTTGATCATCAGGATTGATAAAGACATTGACCGGGAAATCCCCCAGGGCAGTGCTGATCAACAGCTCCTTGTCTGGTGTGACTGCGCCTGTATGAAAAAGTCCCTTCCAGTTTTGCGTTGGTGCGGCGAACGGTAATTTCACCCGTGTATCGCCCCAAACCCGCGCATTGATCTGGGGACGCACACCGTTTTCAAGCAGCTCATGGGACCAGCGTGGCACCACCACCAGCGCGCGTTTGCCTTGGTGTTCGCGGCAGAATGCGACCACCCGCTCGGCGTGTTGGCCGACCACTTCCAACGCTGTATAGCGGCCGCTGCGGAACACCTGCGGATGGGCCTTGCGCAAGGCCAGTACGTGGGCAATCAAGGTTTGCTTGATACGCCCATCACGCCAGTTGAACAACAGTTCGCCGATGTCCGGCGGGGTATTGAGTGCCTGTTGCCGCGCGGTGAAATCCACCGGGCGACGGTTGTCCGGATCCACCAGGCTGAAGTCCCAGAACTCATCGCCCTGGTACAGGTCCGGCACACCCGGCACGGTAAGGCGAAGCAAGGTTTGCGCCAGTCCATTCAGTGCGCCGGCGGGGGCGATGGCCTGGGCTGCGTTATTGATCGCACTGCGCAGGGGCCGACCTTCCTCCGTGAGCAGCAGGCGCGTGAGAAAAGCCTCGACACCCTGTTCATAGGCCTCATTGGGCGCGCTCCAGCTGCTCTGCAACTTGGCTTCGCGCAGGGCTTTTTGTTGCCACTGCCACAGGCGCTGGTGATAGCCCTCGAAGTCCTCGGCCTGGTCCAGCGGCCAACTGCCCAGCAACACCTGGTACAGGATCAGTTCATCACCGGCCGACGGTGTGGCCGCGTCGTCGCGCAACGGCGCCGCCAGGGTGCGCCAATGCTCCACTTGCTCGACGTACCACGGCGCGCACTCGCTGAGCACGGCCAGGCGCGCCCGGGTGTCTTCGCCGCGCTTGTGGTCATGGGTGGCGGTGGCCAGCAGGTTGTCGGGGAAGGCCTGCAAGCGCTGTTGGTTGATGGCATGAAACTCGGCCAACGGCGCGCTGAACTGCTCAGTACTGAAGCCCACATCGTTGCGCGACAGCAGCACGGCCGAGCGGTAGAACGCGGTGTCTTCCACGGCCTTGGCCGCTGCCGGCGAGGTCAGTTGCTGGAAGCGCACACAGGCATGCTTGAGCATCTTGCGCTCGCGGCCCACCGGACGATTGCGCCAGGGCTGGCCGCCGAGCCAATTTTCCAGATGCTCGAGCACCGGCCAGTCGCCCTCGCCAAGGGTCGTGCGGGCGCCGTCCAGGGCCTGCTGGAACACCTTGTCGTCATCTGCGCTGCGACCACGGGCACTGATATAGGTGCGGTACACCGGGAAGTGCACGATCAGTTCCTGCAATGCGCGACGGATCGCGCCGAGGGTCAGGTCGCGGGTCATCACGTCGTCGCGGGCCACCTGCAACAGGGCCTGGGCCACGCTTTCAAAGTCGCCGCCCAGGGAGCCGTTGAGGATTTGCTGGCGGGCCAGCCGTGCCTCTTCGATAAACGCCGAGGGCCGTTCGCTGTGGCGTGTCCACACCTCGGCCAGCGGCGCAAAGCCCTCGGGATGGTGTTGCAGCAACGACAACTGGTTCATGAATTCGTAGCCGGTGGTGCCGTCCACTTGCCAGTCTTCGCGAAGGGTTTCCCCCTCGCCGAGGATTTTTTCGACGAAGATCGGCAAGTGCCGCTCGGGCGACAGCGAATCCACCCGACGACGCAGCTTGCGGCAGTAACCGCGCGGGTCGGCCAGGCCGTCGATGTGGTCGATGCGCAGGCCATCCACCAGGCCTTGGCTGATCAGTTCGAAGATCTTGCCATGGGTGGCTTCGAACACCGCCGTGCGCTCCACGCGCAGCCCGCCCAGTTCGTTGACGTCGAAGAAGCGCCGCCAGTTGATATCGTCCGCCGCCGTGCGCCAGCTGGCCAGGCGGTAGGCCTGTTGCTCGAGCAAGTGGTGCAGACGCTTGAAGCCCTCCGGCGTGCGTCCGTCGAACTCGGTCAGTCGGCGTTCGATAAGCTCGAGGACTTCGGTGGCACGCTCGGCCAATGCCTGCTTGAGCCAGGCGGCTTCGGCGTAGGCGTCATCCTGATACGCCAGGGCGCTGAAACGGTCGGCCAGGGGTTTAAGCAGCTCGTCGGCGCCGAGGATCGCCGCGTAATCCCGTGGGCAGATCGGGAAGCGATGTTCGTAATGCTCGACATGAAACGCGCCGTGGGCCGCATCGAAATGCAGCGTCAGCGTGCCGCTCTGCAAGGCTTCGCCGTAGTCGCTGCCGAGGAAGGGCATGAGCAATTGGCCCTTGAGCAGCGGGTCGGGGGAGTGCCACTGGATATCGAAGAATTCGCTGTAGGGGCTCAGCCGGCCCCATTCCAACAGGTCCAGCCACCAGGGGTTGTCGGCGCCGCCCACGGCCATATGGTTGGAGACTATATCGAGGATCAGCCCCATATCGTGCTCGCGCAGGGCCGCGACCAGGCGACGCAGGGCCGGTTCGCCGCCCAGCTCGGGGTTAACGCTGGTGGGGTCGACCACATCGTAGCCGTGCATGGAACCGGCACGCGCACTCAGCAAGGGCGAGGCATATAGATGGCTGATGCCCAATTGGGCGAAATACGGTACCAGGGGGACCGCGTCATCCAGGGTAAAACCTTTGTGGAATTGCAGGCGCTGGGTCGCGCGCAGGGGCAGGGCTTTCATCGGTCACGCTCATAGGCTTGGTTACGCGCGACGGCCAGCAGTTCAAGGCGGCGCGCGGCACCGGCGTTGTCGAGCAGGCTGGAGGCCTCGCCCGGCAAACGGCGGCGCCAATTGGGGTGGGTGTCGGTGGTGCCGGGCAGGTTGGCCTGTTCTTCCAGGCCCAGGGCGTCTTCCAGCGGCAACAGCACCAGCGGCGCACGGGTGTGGCCGAGGTAGCGCACGCTGGCGTCGATCATGTGGTCGGTTTCATTGCGGATCTCATCGACGAAGTTCTGCGGGTCCTGGCTCAAGGCCTGGCGCAGCGCCTGGCGTTCACGCAGGCGGTGCTCGCTCCATTGCTCCACGGTGGGCGCATCGATCAGGCCCAGCTGGACGTTCCAGTCGATATCGCGGCTGTGCCACCAACCGTTGAGGGTCGGTAAGTCGTGGGTGCTGGTGGTGGCCAGGGCGTTGTCCGGCCAGTCGAGGATCGGCTTGAACTGGCCATCGTGGCCCTGTTCGAACAACAGCACGCGCATGCCGAGGATCGAGCGGGCGATGAGTTTTTCGCGCAGCCCATCGGGCACTGTGCCGAGGTCTTCGCCGAGCACGATGGCCTGGTGGCGGTGGGATTCCAGCGCCAGCAGGCGCAACAGGTCGTCCACCGGGTAATACAGGTAAGCGCCCTCACGCGGCGAGGCGTCCATGGGGATCACCCACAGGCGTTGCAGGCCCATCACATGGTCGATGCGCAAGCCGCCGGCATGGGCGAAGTTAGCCCGCAGCATCTCGATAAACGCGCGGAAACCGTTGCGCTTGAGACCTTCGGGCGAGAACGCGGAAATGCCCCAGCCCTGGCCGGCGCGGTTAAGGATGTCGGGTGGCGCGCCCACGGTCAGGTCGGCCAGCAACTCATCCTGGCGGCTCCAGGCCTGGCTGCCACCGCCGTCGGCACCGACGGCCAGGTCAGCGATCAAGCCGACGCCCATGCCGCTGCCTCTGGCGGCTTGTTGGGCGCGCTCCAGGCAACGGGCGATCAGCCATTGGCCAAAGGCGTAGAAGCCGATCTCGACGTGGTGCTCTTCTGCGAACGCCACCAGCGCCGGGCTTTGCGGCGAGCGCCACTCTTCAGGCCAGTGGCGCCAGTCAAGGTCCTCGCCTGCAGCGGCGCGCACTGCCTGCACGGCTTCGAAGCGACAATGGTTTTCCAGCGCCTCACCACCGGCCTGGCGAAAGCTCAGGAAGTCGGCGTGCTGCGGGTGATGGCCGTGGCGGAAGTCTTCATACAGAACGCGCAACAGCCGTTGTTTGGCCCGCGCAGCGGCCGGCCAGTCGATCAGGCTGTGCTGTTCCAGCGCGTGCAGCTCTGCTTCCAGGCCAAGGGCTTCAATCGCGTTGCGCACCTCACGTTCACCGAGAATGCAGGCGGGCGAGGCATACAGGCTGTTGAGGAACAGGCGGCTGGACGGCGAGTACGGGCTGTAGCGCTCGGTATCGGCGCTGAACATCGCGTGCATCGGGCTGATCGCCAGGGCATCGGCGCCGCGTTCGGCGGCGGAACGGACCAGGTGTTCCAGGGCCAGGGTGTCGCCGAAACCGCCATCGCCCAAGCGGCGCAGTGAATACAGCTGGGCGCTCAGGCCCCAGGCGCGGGCGGGTTGGTTGTCCACCGCTTCGGCCACGCTGTAGCAATGGGTGGGCGCTACCGCCAGGGTAAAGCTCTGGTTGTCGATCTGCACCTGGTGGTAGCCCAAGGCGATAACCCCGGGCAGCACGGCATTGCCGTCGAGGCGCAGTTCCAGGCTTTCGCCGTCTTCGAGGTTGACCCGGCACAGGGTGTCGGGTTCGAAGTAGCGCGCCAGGTCGAGGCCTTCACCGCTGTCGACGGTCATCAGGGGCGGCAGGTGCTTGTCTTGTTGCACCCGCTCCAATTCAAGCAGGCTGGCGTTGATGTCGGCATCGCTGTCGGCCGGGTGGCCCAGGCCTTTGAGAACCGCGCGCAGGGCGTCGGGTGTCACTCGTTGCGGGCGGCCGTTTGCGTCGATCCAATCGACGGCCAGGCCCGCGCGGCTGGCGAGGATTTCCAGGTTCGCTTCGCTCAAGGGTGCTCTCCAACAGGGGATAAGGTGACGCGGGCGCTGAAGGGCGGCAGTTGCGCACCTTGCAGGGCCGGCGTTTCAAACAGGACCGGTGCGGTGGCCGGGTGATCCAGCGGCGTGGCGCTCAGGTTCAGGTCGATCTGCAACAGGCTGCCGTTGCCCAGGCGCCAGCGCGCACTGACGGCGGCGTAGGCCAGCACCTGCGCGCCCAATGCCACGGCGCCAGGCAGGTGCGGCACAATATGGCGATGGCGCAGGCCCAGCAGTTGGCGGTAGAGCTCAGCGTGCGGGTTATCGGCGATCACCGGGGCCGATTGCGCGAATGTCGACAGCGCGTTCGGATCCGGGATGCGTTCACGGCGCTCGGGGTCATGGAACGCGGCGAAGTCGGCAAATTCATTGCGCCGGCCTTCGCGTACCGCTTCAGCCAGTTCACCGTGGTGGTCGGTAAAAAACAGGAACGGCTCGCTCGCGTTCGCCTCATCCCCCATGAACATCAGCGGAATCATAGGCGACAACAGCAGCAGGGCGGTTGCAGCCTTGAGCGCCTGGGGCGAGCAGAGCTGGTGCAGGCGTTCGCCCAGGGCGCGGTTGCCGATCTGGTCATGGTTCTGCAGGAACGCGACGAAGGCCGTGGGCGGTAAGTCAGCGCTCGGTTCGCCGCGCTCGTGGCCATGGCGAGTGGTGTGGCCCTGGTAGATAAACCCTTCGCCCAGGCAACGGGCGAGTTTGGTGGTGGGGTCCTGGGCAAAGTCGCTGTAATAGGCATCGGTTTCGCCGGTCAGCAACACGTGCAGCACGTTATGGAAGTCATCATTCCATTGCGCGTCGAAATCCTCCTTGAGCAGGCTGGCCTGGTTCAGCTCGTTTTCCAGCACCAGCCACACATGCCGACCGGTATCCACCTGCTGGCGTACCCGTTGCGCGAGTTCCTGGAGGAAGCCGGGGTTGTCGATGGCGTGCACTGCGTCCAGGCGCAGGCCGTCGAAGCGGTATTCGAGCAGCCACATCAGCGCGTTATCGAGGAAGAAATCCCGCACTTCACGGCGCTCAAAGTCGATCCCGGCACCCCATGGGGTGTGCACGTCTTCCTGGAAGAAGCCTTTGGCGTACTGGCCCAGGTAATTGCCGTCTGGGCCGAAGTGGTTGTAGACCACGTCAAGGATCACGGCGAGGCCGTGTTCGTGGGCGCTGTCGACCAGGTGCTTGAGTTGCTCGGGCGAGCCGTAGGAGGAGTGCGGTGCGTAGGGCAGTACGCCGTCATACCCCCAATTGCGCTCACCGGGAAATTGCGCCAGCGGCATCAATTCAATCGCGGTGACGCCCAGCTCGGCCAGGCGCGGCAGGTGCTTTTCGACTTCGGCGTAGCCCCCCATCGCGCCGACGTGCAATTCGTAGATCACGGCTTCGTGCCAGGGGCGGCCTTGCCAGTTGGCGTGACGCCAGGTGTAGGCGAGCGGGTCGACCACCAGGCTCCAGCCATGCACGTCCGAGGCCTGGGCCCTGGACGCGGGGTCGGGAACATCCATTTTCCCATCGATGTTATAGCGGTAGCGGGTGCCCGCCGGGCACTTCACTTCAGTCTCGAACCAGCCATCTGCCTGGGGCAGCATGGCGATGGATTTACCGTTTTCCAATTCAACGCTGACATAAAACGCGTCTGGCGCCCACAAGGCAAAACGCGTGTGTTGCGCGTCCAGCATGATTGCGCCGTGGGGCCAGGTTTCCAAAGTCCGTAACGGCATCTATGAAGACCTCCCTTGATTATTTAGTCGATTTCCCCAAGGCCTTGGCCACCAGTTGTTCATACAGCTCGGCGTAGGGTTCCACCGCCTGGCACCAGTTGAAGGGTTGGGTCATGGCACGGCTGCGCATGGCGTTGAGCAGGCCTTTATTGGCGAAGACCCGGAACGCACGGCTCAGGGCTTCTTCGTAGCTTTCTACGGTGGATTCATTGAACAGGAAGCCGGTGACGCCATTCTCGATGGTGTCCGCCAGCCCGCCGGTGTTGCGAGCCACGGGCAGCGAGCCGAAGCGCTGGGCATACATCTGGCTGAGGCCGCAGGGCTCGTAGCGCGATGGCATCAGCAGGAAGTCACTGCCGGCGAACATGCGCCGCGCGTCGGTCTCGTTGAAGCCGATGCGCACACCGACCTGGCCCGGGAAGCGCAGCGCCAGTTCACGCATGGCCTGTTCCTCTTCCGGCTCGCCTCGCCCGATAATGGCGATCTGGCCGCCGTTCTCGACGATAAAGCTCGCCACCGCTTCGGTGAGGTCGAGGCCTTTCTGGTAGACCAGGCGGGAGACCACCGCGAACAGCGGGCCGGTGGAGTCATGCAGGCCGAACAGTTCGCGCACGTGGTCGGCGTTGATGGCCTTGCCTTCCCAGTCACCGATATTGAAGTTGTGGGTCAGGTGCGTGTCGGTGGAGGTTTCCCAACTTTCGTCGATGCCGTTGGGGATGCCACTGAGCAGGCCCTGCTGGGTCTTGGCGGCGAGGAAACCGTCGAGGCCGCAGCCGAATTCCGGCGTGGTGATTTCCTGGGCGTAGGTGGCACTCACGGTGGTGATGTGGCTGGAATACGCCATGCCCGCCTTGAGGAACGACATCTTGCCGTAGAACTCCATGCCTTCCTGCTGCAAAGCGTGGGGCGGAATGCCTAGCTCCGGCGTCGAGGCCAGGCTGACCACGCCTTGATAGGCGAGGTTATGGATGGTGAACAAGGTCGGTGTGCGTGACCCACGCCAGTGCATATAGGCGGGGGCCAGGCCGGCGGGCCAGTCGTGGGCGTGCACCAGGTCCGGGCACCAGTGGATCTGGGCGAGGTTGGCGGCCATGTCGGCAGCGGCCAGGCCCAGGCGGGCGAAGCGAATATGGTTGTCCGGCCAGTCGCGACCATTGTTGGCGCCGTACGGCGTGCCTTCGCGCTCGTAGAGTTCGGGGCAGATCAGCACATAGATGACCAGGCCGTCCTTGAGGTCCATGCGCCCGATCTTGCACGGCGGCAGTGCGGCGTGGCCACCCAGCTCACCGATGATATGGATCGGGTTGTCGCTTTCCATCACCTGCGGGTAACCGGGGATCAGGACGCGCACATCATGCAAGTGGGCCATGGCGCGGGGCAGGGCCGCGGACACGTCGCCCAGGCCACCGGTTTTCACCAGGTCGGCGAACTCGGAGGTGACGAACAATACCTTCTTTCGATTGGGATTATTACTCACGATCGGCCGCACAGTGTTGGGCAGGTCGGCCAGTGACGTTGGCCCCTCTGCCGCCTTACTAAAACGCTCTCCCTGAGTATCTACAGCGGCACTGATCATAGTTCTCTCCCAATGTTGGTTGGCTAATGGCCCGCTGCCACTAGCTCCGAAGACCGCATCCTGCGGCCAGGCGCACAAGCGCTATACAAACTGGCAAGGCTTATGCCAGTTGCACGGTCGGCTTAAATAGATTGGATGGACGGGCATCGGGTGTGAACCGCGTGCACTCGCCCTACCTTAAAACTGGACCTACGGCAGAGTTCGAAAGTTTAGATTTTTTGCGGGGTTTTTGTTTTGGAAGGGACCCATCGGTCATCAGTCTAGGACAGATTCCAGAGCCTGTAGGGTTTGTGCGGGAATTTTGTAGGACAAAAAACTTGTAACCATATGCAATTGAGGAAGGCGATAGGGTGTGGTGAGCAGGCTTGCGCCGGTTCAGGGCCGCTTCGCGCCCCAGCGCAGGGCAAGCCTGCTCACCACAAAAATTACGCTCACACCCTTAGTGCGGACTGCACCTGATTGGTGCGTCAGCCCAGCATCCGAATGGGCGCGCCCGTGGTCCAGGCCTGGATATCTTCAATCATCTGCTCATAGAACTGCCGGTAGTTCTGCTCACTCACGTAGCCCACATGGGGCGTGGCGAGTACGTTGGGCAAGTGGCGAAACGGGTGATCGACCGGCAGCGGCTCCTCGGCGAATACATCGAGTGCCGCGCCCGCCAGGCGACCAGTGATCAATGCCTGCACCAGCGCCTGCTCATCCACAATCGGCCCGCGCGCGGTATTCACCAACCGGGCCGTCGGCTTCATCCAACTCAATGCTTCGGCATCGACCAGGCCACGGCTGCGGTCGCTGAGTACCAAATGAATCGTGAGAATGTCGGCCTGCTCAAACAGCTCGCGCTTGCTGACCCAGGTCGCCCCGGCCTGCGCGGCGCGCTCCGGCGTGAGGTTTTCACTCCAGGCAATCACCCGCATGCCGAATACCTGGGCAAACTGCGCGACCTTCTGGCCAATACTGCCCAACCCTAGAATTCCCAGGGTCTTGCCATGCAGGTCGCCACCCAGTCCCACCTGCCAGCCACCCGCGCGCAGTGAGTTGGCTTCGGTCAGCAGATTGCGCGTAGACGCCATGATCAGTGCCCAGGTCAGCTCCGGCGCCGCCTGCTTGTAGCTGTCGGTGCCGCACACCTGGATGCCCATGGCCTTGGCGGCGGCAATGTCGAGGGCGGCATTGCGCATGCCGCCGGTCACCAGCAACTTGAGGTTGGGCAAACCCTGTAACAGCGCTTGGTCGAAGGTCGAGCGTTCGCGCATGACGCAAATGACCTCGAACGCCTTCAAACGCTCGATCATCGTGGCGGTATCTGCCGGGTAATCGTGCAGGAAGTGCACCTGGCCAACCGCCTCCAGCACCGACCAATCCACCACGCCATTGGCCACATTTTGCCAATCATCAATGACTGCGATCTGTACCGACATGCACGCGTGCCTCGAAAAGTTGGATTAAAGGGCGCTCAAGCCCTGCAACAGCGCCTGGTGAAACTTCGCCGGTTCTTCCATCTGCGGTGCATGGCCCAGGCCCGCGAACTCCACCAGTGTGGCATGGGGAATCAGTTTGGCCACTTGCTTGCCCAGTACCGCGTAGTTGCCGATCCTGGCCTTGACCGCCGGCGGCGCAACGTCTTTGCCGATGGCGGTGGTGTCGGCGGTGCCGATGAGCAACAGGGTGGGCATCTGCAGATGCTTGAACTCGTAGTACACCGGCTGGGTCCAGCACGCGGCAATGTGGGAATCAATGTTATGATGCCTTCAGACGGGGGGCGCCTCCAGCAAACACGGTGGTGAAAGTGAACAAAGCATACTCCTACATCCGCTTCAGTACCGGCAAGCAACTCAAGGGTAGCAGCGAAGAACGCCAACAAGCCATGCTCGATAACTGGGAAAAGGATAACCCCACCTTCACCCTAAACCGTGAGCTGTCGTTTAAGGACTTGGGCATATCTGGCCGTAGTGGGAAGCACCTCAAGAACGGCTTTGGCAAGCTCTTAGAGGCAATCGAAAAAGGCGCTATCGGTGTTGGTGACGTTGTGTTGGTTGAGGCTATCGACCGGGCAGGGCGGATGGAACCCGGCATCATGATTAGAGTGTTGACGGATATTCTTAACGCTGGTGTAGCTCTGGTCACTCTGGACGATGGACAGAAGTACACGCAGGAAGCGCTGAGGGGCGGGAGCTTGTACATTCTCGTTGGTAAGGTGCAAGCCGCCTTTAACTATTCACAGTCCCTCAGTGACAGGATGAAGGCTAGCTATAAGAGCAGGAATGTGTTAGCGGCCAACGGGGTGATTCCCAAGAGGTACACGCCTGTCTGGCTTACCTCAGAGGGTGAGTTGCTGAGGGAAATTGCACCATTCATCAAGCAGGCTTTTGAGGACTACGCGGCAGGGTTGGGAGAACGTCGAATCTACGAACGCATCCTAGAGGCTGGTGGTGATAAGCATGACTGCTTTATCAAGATGGCACCTAGCACCGTCAAGCGGTGGATGAAGAACAAGACGGCCATGGGAGAATGGCAAGGCATACCAAATGTGTATCCCCGAGTTGTTGAACCTGATCTGTTCTACAGGGTGCAAAGGCGTTTGTCTGAGGGTTACGTACAACGCGCAGCCCCGACAAAACACAAGTACACAGGGCTTGTTGTCTGTGGTGAATGTGGAAAGAATTTCAACACGAAAAGCTACAAGAACAAGGCGAACCCGCCACCGCCTGTAATGGAATGCTCCAGCCGTGCCCGTAGAGGCTCTACAGCGTGCCCTAACAGCAAGGGAATCCCAGAAGCTGTGATCGGTGTCGCGTTCCAACTGTCGTGCTGGGACCACATCTCAAAGGCATTGCAGGGGCAAGTGTTGACGGAGAGCATGAAAAGGGAGGTTGTGATCGACGGTCTGTTATCTGAGTTGAGCGTCAAGATTGCCAAGGTTGCTAGGGCTGTCGCTGAGGTTGATGACGTGGAAGAGTTGATCGTGGCCTTGCGGGCACTCAAAGCTGAAAAACTCTCTTTGGAAGGTGAGAAGAAAGCACTGAGCCATGAGCAGGCGACAGTCAAAGAGAAAATCCTCAATAGTTTGGAGATAATGAAAGACCCAATGAAGGCTAACGCCTTACTGCAATCTGTCGGCTACAGAATTGTTTGCAACTTGGACAGGACGATGCAGACCCCTGTTGGAGTTTTCACTTACCAAGGGTGGGGGAGGGCAGACGATGTGCACAAGGTGGTAACTCATGAAGGCGTGTTATTAAAACTCCCAGTAGCAAGGCAAACACCGCGTGAGAGGAAGAGTGTAAAAGTTGATGTTATGTCTGTGTTAGATGGTAAGGTGTTGAAAGTGAATTTTGGAGCGCCACTTGGACATGCCTAACTCCAGTATTGTCGAAGCAATGAGGGTTGAGTTTGAAAATACGCCTATTACTGAATTTGGCTGAGGGTTGACGAGATGGCAGCAGACGTAGTTAGTACCGTAGTCAGTAGCTCTATCTACACTGATATGACTTTCTACCTAAGTGTTACAGCTGCGATGGTGAGTATTGCTACCTTCGTTGTTGGTTACACGCAAATGAGGATTGCCAGTGCCAAGGTTAGATTGGAGCTGTACAATAAGCGGTTTAACATTTTCTTGTCGGCGCTGGAGTACTATCAAGCCGTATGGGAAAAAGGAGATGGCAGTATAAATATAAAGTCTGCTGAATTTGTTAAGTGCTATAGAGAGTCTCAGTTTTTATTTTCTGATAAAGATGGAGTTTACGATACATTAACTAAGATCATGAGCTTTGGCAGCGCGCTCGAAAATAACCGAGAAATAAGAGAGGTCGACCCGATCTCGAACCATTCAAATCCGATTCCTCTACGAGACAAGGGATATGATGCTAGAGATAGAATGGGTGAGGAACTAAAAAAGCTTGAAAAGCAAATGGCAAAGTACATTGATTTTAAGGTTGTTCGTGGCTGGGGCATATTTTAAAAAAAAATCAAACTCGCTAGACAGTCGAGCCGGTAATGTCGATGTGCTACGTTAGCCATCCATCCCTCCATCCAGAGCCAGCTTGCATGAACGCTACCCCCACTCCACCGACACAACAAGAATTTTGTATCGCCTACCCTTTGTACGAAGAGTTTACCTTCACAGAGGGGCAAGACGAAAAGGGGTGGGAGGTGTTCTTCTCCCAAGAGCCAATCGACACATATTGTCCTGAATGCGCTTCAAACAGCATATTTCGCCAGCACGTTACTGGCGACATCCCTCGATATTTAGACGCGTGGGTGGGGTACAAACGTCTATCCTTGGTGCTTAAATGCTCAAGGAATGTGGACCATCGGCTGTTTTTCCTGTTTAAGGTCAGCGAAAGGACGGTGCAAAAAATCGGACAGTATCCATCTCTTGCAGACCTCAACACTTACGATGTACGTCAGTACTCTGCTGTACTACCCCTAGAGGATTTCAAGGAATTTACTAAAGCGATTGGCTTGGCTGCACACGGTGTAGGGGTAGGCTCGTTTGTATACCTGAGACGAATTTTCGAGAATCTTGTCGATGCTGCTTATCAGACCGCGAAAGGCGATGAAGGCTGGGATGACGAGGCGTACGGCAAAGGCCGGATGGCTGAACGGATACTGTTGCTAGCGGGGCACCTCCCCGAGTTCCTCGTAGAAAATCGCTCGATGTATAAGATTCTTAGCCAAGGCATACACGAGCTGACAGAGAAAGAGTGCCTAGCGGCGTTCCCGGTCGTAAAAATGGGGATTGAGCTGGTCCTAGATGAAAAGCTGGCCGCAGCGGCGAAGCAGCAAAAACTGGAACAGGCAAAAAAGGCTATCCACGGTCTTGTCAGTAAAGCGAGTACCGGCCATTAGATAGAAGTTCAATGCTCTAGCTGTACTGACAACAACCCAGGCGCCAGGAGAGATTTCACACTCTTCGAATCACTCAGAATAAGGCGAGGGAAAAGAATAAATGGACGGTAGTAGGCTTATGTACAACTCAAGGACGTGGAGCATGAAAATATTTGCAACGATGACGGTATTGGTGGGGGTGCTGTGCAGCGGGGCTGCGATGGCTGATGGGAATACCTTGTTAACCCAGTGCCAACAATTCGTCAAGGCATCTGATAGAGATAGAGATTTTAATCAGGGCGAAGCTGGGATGTGCGTTGGGTTCGTTGAGGGCGTTTTAAGCACAACAGCCTTCTTCAGTGAAAACTTAGAGAGTGAAGCTAGGCTCTGCGTACCGAAAACTGCCACAAACGGCCAACTGGTGAGGGTTGTTGTTAAGTACCTGAAAGACAATCCCGCGAAGCTTAATTTAGGGAAAACCGGTCTAGTATGGCTTGCATTGAAAGATGCCTATCCTTGCACCAAATGACTTAGCCCTTTTCCCCAGTCGCTTCCCAAATCCCGCGTCGCGAGGGTCGAGCAACTTTGGTCCTCACTTGATTTCTGGTTTGGAAAAGCTGTTTTCAATCGAGAGCTACTCAATGACTCGCGAGCGTGCCAAAGGAAAAGCTGACTAAAATGAAAGTAATGACAGCGGTTATCAACTGCATGGGTGCGGCTGGGGAGAGTGTTGTGGTGTTGGGTAATGCCAGCTTTTGTTGTTAGTTTTTATTGTCACAATTACAATAATAGCGCTTCCAATGTAACAACAAATGTGATATAATTACAGTAGATTGGTGGAGGTGATAATCTCCCGATCTGTGTACTGGGCTGGTACAGGGCGAAAGCCCTTAGAGAGGCTGCCAAGAGATTTGGTGGCCTTTTTTATGTCTGTCTTCTAGTACAGTTTAATCAAGTGTCACAAACTCTATGAGGATTGCGTATGAACATCACAACAAGAACATGCCAGCACTGTGGCTGCTCTATGCCGTGCAAGACAGCACGCAAGACATACTGTACTGCCTATTGCAGAACAAACCACTACAACCAACAAACCCTAATCCAATCCGTGAGAGACATGGCTATGACTATTTCTAACGCCTTCACAACATTCAAGCCGAACAAGGAAAATAACCACTATGGCCGTTATCAGAGTATCCAATACGAAAAATCGCAAGTCTGAAAGAATCTATCAGCTGACCGTTGGCGATTATAACAACGGTAAAGGGTTTCAACTCACCAGCGAAGATACAGACCGCCCACTACAGATGACATTCACTGTAGACAAGGCAAGCGATAATAAGAAAACACACACTGGCAACACAGCCAGTATTGAAGTGTACAACCTTTCTCCCGAACAAGAGCGCATGCTTGATAGTCGATTCATTGAGGCAACCCTCTATGTTGGCTACAAGGACGGCGACGGGCTCAAGCTGCTATGCAGTGGCAACCTCACAGAATGCTCTACTACTAAACGTGGTACAGATTCGATCACTCAAATGGTGATTGGTGAGGGTTATGTCAATCTCACACAATCCAAACTAAGCCGTATCCTGTCCCCCGGTCAAACTGTGCAAGATGTTCTCAATATCATCACCGATAACATGCCGGGTGTTGCCCGTGGCCCTATGGTTGGGACAAATCTAAACAGCCCCTTGATTCATGGTTGGCGCCTCAACGGTACAGCCAAAGAAGAACTGGACAAGATCACCAAGGCTTACAAGCTTGAATACAACATCACAGGCGACACTCTAACAGTCACTGATGTTAACGGTCCTTTCTCTAAGAGTGTTACCACTGTTCCTGTAATTAGTGAAACAACAGGGATGGTTGAAGCTCCTTTCCGTACAACAGAGAAACTTAACCTCTCTAAGAAAGACAAGCGTGTTCGCTATGGCGTTCAAGTTAAAGTTTTGTTGGATGCTGCATTGATTCCCAGTCAAGTGATTAGACTTGAGTATGGTGAGTTGACAGGCTACTACCGTATTCGTGCTGTGCAATACACTGGCGACTTCCGAGGCAACAACTGGTATGCAGAGATGCGATGCAATGCGATGGAAGGCGACGATGTAACCGTTGTTTAAAAGAGCCGTTGTTTAAAGAACAAGCAAGCTAGCCCAGCTTACATAAAAAGGAATCCATTATGGCTATTCAAACGAAAAGAATCACCGTAGACGATAAGGTCTACAAGATCAAACAACACCCAGCAACCGAAGGCTGTGCAATCCTAGAGCGTTATGGTAATGCCGTTGTGGCGTTCGCTGTTTCTCAAGAACACATTGTTGTTGATAACAAACTACCACACCCCTTCAACAAACTGCCGCGTGTGGCGATTGATGGCCGTTGGCTTGCTGTTAGCCAGTTCTTGGATAAGGTCGCGGCCCCTGATGAAACATACGAGCGCTTCACACAGCCAGACGCTGGCCCAGTTGGAAAGCTCACCGTACGTGAAGTGTTGGCAGGTAAGACGCTTGATGATCGTCATAGCGAAGCTGTAGAGCGTGTGCCATCGCCCCTGTCCTACTTAATCCACTACAAAGCGACAGAGAAGCAAACAAGGGAGCTTGATGTAGAGTCTGTATTTGAAGAGTTTTTCAGATACATCACTTACAACGATGAATCTCTAGACGTAGATACCCTCACTATTCCAGAAGTGGCACACCTGCTGTCTGCTGTCATTGAATATAACTTCCTACATCTGTGGACTAAGGAAAGGTTCTCTCTCAAAGAGGGTTACTCTGGTGCTGGTGCAATTCAGCCTCCACGCTCCCTAAATGACATTGGCGACAAGTACAGCCAATCTAATGTTATCTACAACATTCTAAGATGCTCCCAGCCTCTAGCAACTCTGTCTGACCTTTCTACAGTAATGAGTGTGTCTGATGCATTTGATGCAAATGAGACGGCATTGAGAATTTACTTTGAAGATTCTGAAATGAGAAAAGAAGCTGAGAGACAAGCGAAAACCAACGGAGGGTAATATGTCCGGCATTACAAAACACATCGAAGCTCTGCAATCTACAGGGCTTCATTCCGCTATCTACGAACTAAGAGAATCCGGGGGAGGGGGCAGGCCATCCTCTCACGTTGACCTTAGACGGTTGAGCCGACACTTTAACATGATGCTCAAGCGTAGACATTCCGATGTAACAAACTACCACTTCTTTTGGTTTCGTACAGGAACCACAATCACTGTTTGCTACTCCGGCTCTATGTTCCTGTTGGGTGCTGTCGAGGAGTTCATGACAAAGGCTGTTGAAATCGGCATTGCTGGCGAGGCTATCGAACTCTTTTACGGACGCAACAGAGAACTCTTCAATGGTGTTCTACAAGAACGCCTATCACTCTTCAGCCCACAACCACTGCAACGCTCTTATGGGGGCGCTCATCTGGGCTAAACAAAGCAAGGAACAACACATGGATAACAACAAGCAGGGATGGTTTCAACTTCCCATCAACAGGCTACAGATGCTTATCATTGGGATGGTGATGGGAGTTGCAGTAGCATCAGCTCCACTCTATTTCAGCGGGAAGGTGAAGGAATACGAATATGATAATGTCAGAGTACAGAAGGATATTGTTGAAAAACGTGTTAGCACTGTTGAAGACAACATGTACATCCTCAGGCAAAAAGTTGAAGACAGTGAGTTCAAGATTAATGCTCAAGTTGCTTTCACTGACAAGGCAACTAGAAAGCTTGAGAATCTGATGTATGAAGCTAACCCAAAGGCTATGAGTAGGCTGGCCCAAGCTGAGGCTGAGGAGGCTAGTGCAAGAGCTGCTGCCAGCAAGAGAACAAACGTCATTCAGAATGCAAGCCCTGTAATCAACGTCAACCCAACAATCAACAATGGGGGTGGCAAGTGATTACAACCACAGTTTCTACAAAGTTGGACATGAAAGGATTCACCAACCTTGCTAGGAGAGTGGCCAACCTAGCCAAGCTACAGGCAAAGGTGGGTTTCTTTGAAGACAAGTATGATGATGGAATGCCAGTTGCAACAGTGGCAGCTTGGAACGAATACGGAACAAGGTTTCACCCTGAGCGTCCATTCATGAAAGAGACAGTTAACAACGCCCAAACAAGACAGGCGATGGTGAGACTGTTGATCAAAGCGGCTCAAGCCTCTATCACAGGAAAGGGTAGTGCCCGCTCTATCATGTCTATGGTCGGTAAGTTGTTGGTTGGTGAAATGAAAGCCACCATTGCCTGCTACCCCGGCTCTAACTCCTTGGCGACGATTGCAGCCAAAGGCTTTGACCGTCCGTTGTACGACACAGGCAAGATGCTTGAGAGCGTCAAGTTCAAGTTTGCAGGTGACAGGGTATGACAGACATTCTTATTGATGATGTGGCAAAGCCAGCACCAGAGCCAACACCAACGCTTACAGAATCGCTTCTGAGCCTTCTTAAGCAACACCATGAGGGCTTATCTACCCCAGCTAGAGAACGTGCCGCTAAGGCGTTTGTACGCTCTCTGGAATGGATGGAAGCCAACCCCACGCTGTGGGAGATTCGCCACATCAAGCCAAGTCACTACATCGAACAACTGGACAAGCCAAGGACCGTAATTGTTCGTGGGCGTCCTGTAGACATGTACAAAGCTCAGACTATCAATCACAGCGAAGTTGTCTGAGTTCTCCCCAGAGGCCGTATAAGCGTCTCTAGCAACACATTCCTCACATTGCCTCTATTACAACCCTAACGCAGCTCCAGCGAGCTTGTGGGGCTTTGTGCACACCAAATTCAATACAAGGAACTAACTATGGCCAATTACGGTGCAAACATGTTCGCTATTATGCGAGCAAACAATGATGTGATTTTCTTTGATGCAATCACACAACTGACAGAGAAGTATTCCGCTAGTGTCTCTAAACACCCAATGGCAAGTGGGGCTTTTGTCACAGACCATACAACTTTCGACAATCCGAGATTTACGGTCTCTGGTATTCTGTCTGATGCTGACTTTAACTTGTCCCGTCCGTTCATCAGTGATGCTGTGAATAGAAAGGACTATATCAACAACACTCAGACAGTTTATCCTGTGACCATCACCGAACAGAGTAGTCTCAACAAATTTTTGCCAGAGGTTATTGCACAGTTCACAAGAGACAGTATTCCTGATGCTTTCGTAACTCCGCAAAACAAAATCAAAACAGCCAGAGCCGTTAAGGATGAACTGGTTAGAATGATCACCAGTCGAGAAGAGTTCACGTTCTTTGAGTATGATGGTGGTGCTATCCCTAACAGCTGGACTAACTGTGTGTTCACTGGTGTTGACTTCAAGGAAGACGAAACCACCGGAGAAGGTATCTTTCCAAACCTTGAGTTTGAACAGGTGTCGTACGCTGTGATTCAGAACATCAACGTGAAGATCAGAAGCAAGGGTAAGCAGAACGGGAAGTCTACAACCACACCGGCCAAGGCAAACCCGGCTAACGCACCATCCAGCTACACCGGCAAGAGTGCTACAGACTACAGAGCCAGCGGCAGCAACGAGTAAGCAGAGAGCCCGCCATGAGCGGGCTTTCTTGTGGGCAGGATTTGCCTCAGTGCCCAGCGTTCACTGGGGATTCTAAAAGCGTCACATTCTATAAGAGGGGATCACCATCGACCTTCGGTCACTGAGCATGCACACATCTAGATAGACGACAGAGGATCACACCGAGGGTTTCACCCTCAAGGGTTTTGCACCAACCAGAAGAGCAAGAGCGCAAGCTCTTAGAGTGATGACTGTTGTTATAGGTGTTATGTTGTAACTCTTCTAGAGGATCAACCTGAAAGGGGCGAGCAGACCGAAGGTCTAGAGGTGATCCTCCTTTGTAGAAGTAATACCCGTGTTGCGAAGCCACAGAAAGTTCGCACCTACAAGAGACTTTACAGGGGTGATCTGTTCAAGGGGTGAACGAGCCCCATGAAAGACAGGACACCGTTTCCCCCTTACGATAAGGGATAGGCAAACGGTTATGTTTATGACTAATAGCAACGACAAGAGTGGGGAGCTTTTGGGCCAGGAGCGGCGGCGCCGCTGGAGCCCGGAGCAAAAACTGGCCATGGTTCGCGAGAGTCTTGAGCCAGGGCAAAGCGTTTCGGTGGTCGCTCGACGCAACGGCATCAATGCCAACCAGCTGTTCCTATGGCGCAAGTTATATCAGGACGGCAGTCTGTCGGCGGTCAGTGCCGGTGAAGCCGTTGTGCCCGCCTCGGAGTTGAGCGATGCGCTCAAGCAGATCCGTGAACTGCAACGGATGCTGGGCAAGAAAACGATGGAAGCAGAAATCCTCAAAGAGGCCGTGGAGATCGCCCGGTCGCGAAAATGGATTGCGCACTCACCCTTGTTGCCGGGGGACGACCAGTGAAGCTGGTCAGCGAATGTCTCGGTGTGGCGCGCTCGCAATTAACGGTTCGAATCAAGCAATCGGTATCGCTCAAAGTACGGCGCCGCAGGCCTGTGGACGATGCTGATCTGGTGGTTGAAATCCAGCAACAGATCAGCGAACTGCCCAGCTATGGCTACCGTCGTGTTTGGGGATTGCTGCGTCGTGCCCGTGAAACCCAGTCGCTGCCGGCGATCAATGTGAAACGGGTTTACCGGGTCATGCGCGATCACGACCTGCTGTTGGCGCGGCGCATCAAACAGCCCGGCGTGCCGCGTCGGCACGAGGGTCGTATTGCGGTGCAAACCAGTGATACGCGTTGGTGCTCGGACGGCTTTGAGTTCCGCTGTGAGGACGGCGCCAAACTGAGCGTGACCTTCGCCCTGGATTGCTGTGACCGCGAAGCCATCGGCTGGGTCGCGAGTCCGACCGGGTACAGCGGCGATGACATCCGCGACTTGATGCTGGAGAGCGTAGAGAAACGCTTCGGTGATCAACTGCCTGCAACGCCGGTTCAATGGCTAAGCGACAACGGCTCGGCGTACACCGCCGAACAGACACGCCTGTTTGCTCGACAGATCGGTTTGCAGCCGGTGACCACCCCGGTGCGCAGCCCGCAGAGCAACGGCATGGCCGAGAGCTTCGTGAAGACGATCAAACGTGACTACGTTGCGCACATGCCCAAGCCGGATCGAGAAACGGCGCTGCGCAACCTGGCAATTGCCTTCGAGCATTACAACGAGCAGCATCCGCACAGCGCCTTGAACTATCGCTCACCGAGGGAGTTCAGGCGCTTGGCAGCAGCATCAATTTGACGGGGAGTTGGTGTCCGGTTTTGTAGGGGCAAGTCCA